>CBDUWI010000147.1:0-4227 GCA_965370885.1 uncultured bacterium
CCAATGAAAAACCTTTATTATTTCTTAGCATTACATACCACCTCCACTAATAAATTAATAATCTATTATATCACTATTTTTAATATTTGTAAATTATTTACCTAATTGCGGGAAAGTATTATTTTTTAATTTTCTTTTTGTAAATAAAGCCCTTTTATAGTATAATTGATATGAATATTAATTTAAGGTGGGGTGATTTCATGAATTCACAATTCAAAAACAGTAGTTTAGGCTTCTATTTATATGCTATTATCATTGTAATTATTGCAGTTTCTTCAATCTTTGTTTTTTGGTATATGGTTTCAGGATATAAACTAGGAACATATGGGGAAGATACAATATTAGGAAGCGTTTATCTTGGAGGAATGCAAGAAGAAGAAGTCGAAGCAAAATTGGGCCAAAGAATTGAAAGATGGTTAGATGATGAAACAATAGTTTTTGAAGTTACTTTTCAAGGTTATAGTTATGAATTTGACCGTGAATTATTTTATTTTGATCTAGAAACTTCAATTTATAGAATTGCCGATTCTGAAACAAATGATTTAACTGTTCTTTATCAAGGAACTGAAAGAGAAATGGTTATTGACGAAATTAAAGATTCACCATTTTTAGCTGGTGGAAGCGAAAATTATTACTTAGAAGAATTAATAAATGATATATTAGCAGATGCTGGATTTATGAAGTCTTTTTCAAGCAAAAGGCTTGAAGATTATATTATTGATGAATCAATAGCAAATATTGTAATTGATTCTGTAGATATTACAGTTCCAGCAGGAATTGTTGTTAATGATTTTATCCAAAGTATTAATGATAGATATGTAGATGAGAAAATTATAAGTGTAAGTAAAGAACTATTTGATATAGTTGCCGAATTAGGTGGTTATCTTTCTGATAGTGAAATGACAATGTTATCTAAAGGAATGTTAGAACTTTTACTTGAAAGTAATTTTGCAATTAATGAAGTGCATTATTTATCAAGTATCGATTATGTAAATTATACAATTGAAACGTTCCCTAATTTCGGGAAAAATGCAAGTGTTAATCAAATTATCGGACATAGTTTTTCATTTTATAACCCGAATAATTCAGATTACTATTTTACTGTAGAAAAAATAGATGATTCAAATATTACACTTTCGCTAGTGGGAATAGATTTCGTTGATTCTATAGTAGTAGATATTATTCCAATGCTTGTACAATACACTACACAAACAACAACTAATGAAGATTTATTACAAAATGGTTATGATGGTATGATTATTGAAGTAAATAGAACAATTGTAGATATATATGATGTAGTTACTTATGATAAAGTAATTTTATTTGAATTTTATCCACCAAAAAAAGAAATAATTTTAGATTAAATTTAAGGGGTTTGATAATATGGCTAGAAACGTACAAAAGAGATTAGGGGACGTTTTGTATGAACAAGGTGTTATTGATGAAAAAAAAATCGGTGAAGCCCTAAGAAAAAGGGAAAAAGGTGAGAAAATCGGTGAAGCATTAATCCGATTTGGTTATTGTACAGATTCACAAATAGTTGACGCAATGGAAAAATCTTTAGGTATAAAGAGAGTTAATATTGCATTAGTATATATTGACGAAAATGTACTTAAATTACTTGATGAAGAATTTGTAACAAAAGCAAAAATTATGCCAATTAATATCCATGGGCGTCGTATTGTTGTTGCTACAAATGATCCACTTGATTTTCCAATAATTGAAAATGTTAGATTGCGTACAGGGATGAATGTTGAAACAGTACTTGCTACTAAAAACGATATTGAGACTGCTATCGCTAGATATTATGGTTTTTCTAAAACTTTAAAATCCTTAGGTCTTGAAGTTAAGGAAGAGAAAAAAGCAGATGAAAAGTTTTACGAAGAATTACTGACAGATACTGAAGTAGATACAAATGAATCACCTATTATACAGCTTGTTAATCAAATACTTCTTACTGCCGTAAAAACTTTGGCATCAGATATCCATATTGATCCAGCTGATATTGAGTTTAAAATTAGATATCGTGTTGATGGTATTTTAGCAACAGAAAGAGTACTACCAAAAGTAATCTTACCTAAACTAATTTCTCGTATTAAAGTTATGTCTCATATGGATATAACTGATACAAGATCACCACAAGATGGTAGAATAAAAACTGTTATCGAAGGTAGACCTATTGACCTTCGTATTTCGACGTTACCAACTGTTCGTGGCGAAAAAGCCGTACTCCGTGTTCTTGATTTATCAAGAGATAATCAAGGGTTAGATCGTTTAGGACTAACAGAAAGTGAAAAAGAACTTTTTACAAAACTAATAAGCAGACCAAATGGTATTGTTCTTGTAAGTGGACCTACAGGTAGTGGGAAAACTACTACATTATATGCTTCACTAGATCAATTAAATAATGATTCAGTTAATATAGTTACAGTTGAAGATCCTGTGGAAATTGAATTAGAAGGAATTAATCAAGTTAATATTAATCCTGAGATTGATTTTACATTTGCTAATGCATTACGCTCGATTTTACGTCAAGATCCAAACATCATAATGGTTGGGGAAATACGTGATTCTGAAACTGCTCAAATAGCTGTAAAAGCGTCTTTAACTGGACATTTAGTTTTAAGTACTATTCATACTAATAGTTCAGTAAAAACGATTACTCGTTTAATTGACATGGGTATAGATTCATTCTTAGTTGCTTCATCACTAAGTGGGGTTGTTGCGCAAAGACTTATTAGAGTAGTTTGTCCTCATTGTAGTACATTTGAAACACCTACAGCAGATGAGAAAGAAATATTTTCACGTAATAATATCGAAATTAAGAAAGTTAAGAGAGCAAGAGGTTGCGATCTTTGTAATCAAAAAGGTTACAAAGGAAGAACAGCTATCTTTGAAATATTAGATGTTGATGAAACAATTGTTAAAATGGTTTCTAATCATGCTCATGAATATGAATTATTTGAACAAGCAAGAACTAATGGTACTAAACTATTAATTGAAGCTGGTTTAGAAAAAGTTAAATTAGGGATTACGACTGTTGAAGAAGTACTAAGAATTAGCTTAGATTAGAGGTGGCTTAATTGAAAATATTTGATTACAGATATCGAGCAAAGAGATTAAAAGATGGAAAAGTTGTTAAAGGTATTACCGAAGCTCCTTCTAAAACTATGGTTGAGAAGTTTTTAATGGAGTCTGGTCTTAAACCAATAGAAATATACCAACAAAAATCATTTATGCAACAAGTTAATCGAATTACACTAGGTAAAGTTATTTCTGAAAGAGATTTAATCTTTTATTTAAAACAATTATCATCATTATTAAAAGCGAGTGTTAAGTTAAATGAAGCATCAGAAATTTTAGCTACACAACAAACTAATAAAAATGTTCGTCGAATATTGTATGGTATTTACTATGAAGTTAATAGTGGACAATCTTTAGCAGAATCTTATGCAGAGTATCCTAGAGATTTTCCGCAAATATTAGTTTCAATGGTTTCGGTTGGTGAAAAAACTGGGGACCTAAAAGGTTCTATTCATCAAATCATACAATATTTTGAATCGCAATATAGATTAAAGAGTTCAATCCAATCAACAATGATGATGCCAATCATTTATATGGTTGTTGGTATTTTTGTTGCAATATTTTTAATGGTATTTGTTATGCCGAATTTCCAAAGTATGTTTGAGTCAGTTCAGGGTGTAGAGATGCCCACAATTACCAGAGTCTTTATTGATTCTGGAACTTTCATTAAAGATAATGCTATGATATTATTTTTGCTAATTGTAGCTTTAATTGTAGCTTTTAGACTTGCGAGAAAAAGGTTTCCACCTTTTCAAAGATTTCTATCTTATCTAGCAATTAAAATGCCAGTAATAGGACAAGTTGTTGTTTTAAATAACTTATCAAGAATTGCATCTACATTGTCACAAATGTTAAATAATCATGTACCATTGCAAGATTCATTAGCTACTACTTACGATACAGTAACTAATATGATATATAAAGATTTGGTTATTCAGGCGCAAAAAAACGTGAATAATGGGGAATTTATGAGTCTAGCTTTCGAAAACCATTATGCAGTTGATGTAGTTTTTACCAGAATGATTAGTGTAGGAGAAAGAACTGGGGAACTAGGAATGATGCTTAAGAATTTAGCTGATTTCTATGATGAAGACAGCGAAGTTAAAATTGAAAGATTGCGTAAATCTATTGAACCAATATTAT
>CBDUWI010000148.1:0-4217 GCA_965370885.1 uncultured bacterium
GATATTCCTATTTCATTAATAAAAATGAGTTTGTTATAATTATCGGTTCTTGTAATATGACCTTCAATACTTTTAATTTTACCGTCTTCAAAATAAGAAAAGATAGCTTGGCTATTAAAGATGACAATTGTTTCTAGTTTGTAATTTAGTTCTGCTTCTTGATCGATGCTTAAAGTCGGCATTTCAATTCTAACTCGACCTGCAAGTAAGTTTCTAATATAATCACTTTGTTCTAACAAAGCATTAAAAGGCATCCACTTCATCATTTTACGATCATGATAAACATTGTTAACCATTATGTCCACCTACCATCGTGTTTCGCGCTTTTACAGTCGAGGCATCTAATAAGCTCGATGCTCTTAAGGCAGAACTTTTACCGTATTTAAAGTTAATATTATCGATTGAAGAATGGATTTTATGCTCTTTTATTACTTTGTTCATATCTTTAAATAAGTTTAATTGTACATAGTATTCTTCGACAAGGTTTGTTGTGCGAATTGTTACTTTCCGGATTGGAGAACCATCATAAAATTCATCAAATAATGAAATACATGTATTATAAATTTCTGCTTCATTGTTAGTTGGGAACGTTAATGTCATTTGGCGGTTAAAACCGCCACCTACGTCTTTAGAGTAAGATATTCCTAAATTAATTGTGTAGGCTTTTTTATTACCTGTTCTTAATCTTTTAGTAACTTCGTCTGTCATTTCTAAGATAATTTGGGTAACTGTATCTCCATAATAATCTTGGAAGAGGGTTTGCCCCATACCATAACTTTTAGAAACTAGTTTATAAACTAGTTTTTCGTTAATAATCGACATATCAATACCATGAGCATGATAGTATAATTCGGCGCCCATTACTCCATAATACTTTCGAAGTTTTTCGAGTGGATAATGCGCTAAATCGGCAATTTTATAAATACCTAAGCGGTTTAAATTACGTTCCATATTACGACCTATCCCCCACATTTTAGATAAGGGAGTAATTGGCCAGAGTTTTGTTGGAACATCATCATAGCTCCATTTTGCGATAAATCTTGGTGCTTTTTTACTTTCGATATCAAGAGCTAGTTTACTTAAAAGCATGTTTGGACCAATTCCGCATGTTGCTGGTATTTTTGTGGTTATCAATATATCTTTTAAAATGATTTCGGCCATTTCTACCTCTGTTTTATTATAATATTTAAGATAGCTGGTCAAATCTAAAAATACTTCATCAACTGAATAAATATGCATATCCTCATAAGAAACGTATTTTAAGTAGATTTCAATGATTCTTGTTGAAAACTCTAAGTACTTTTTCATCCGTGGTTTTGCGAAAATGATTTTAGGATCGTTAGGTAGTTCATAAACTCGGCATCTACTCTTTACTCCCCGTCTTTTAAGGTAAGGTGTCACAGCGAGAACAACACTACCGTTTGAACGACTTTTATCTGCTACAACTAAAGGTGTAGTAAATGGATTAAGTCCTCTTAAAACGCATTCTACAGAGGCGTAGAAGCTTTTCAAATCGATGCATAAGATATTTTTATAAATCTTGTATTGTTCCATTTATAACACCTCCGTTCTTAGTGATTAATTACATTATATACTTAATATATTGTTCTTACAAGGGAGGTATTTTTGCTAAAATGGTCTTTATCTAACTGCTGATTATGCTTTCTGGTTATTAAGAAAAAATATAAAAAAAAGCAACTTTTTTAGTTGCTTATTTTCGGTATTTATTGAAATATTTCATTGGATTGGGGTGGTCACAAGCCAATCCTGAATTAAAAGATAAATTAGTAAACAACTTAGTGAGGTCAATTGTCTCATTTGTAAATAAATATTTAGAAACATCTGTAATTAACTTTGTTGCGAATATCACTGCTTGGTCATAAAGTTCTATTACTGAGTAGTTATACTCTTCGTTTGTTACAGGATGGTTCCAGGTGTTTTTTCTGATGTTGTGGAAATCATATCTTTCGATGTGATTAAAAAATGATAAGTCTTTGTAAAACATATCGCTATTTTTGTTAAATAAATCAATGAATTTATAAATTTGTTTTTTTATACCAAAGCGATCATATGTAATTCTTTTTATGTTTTTATACATTGCTTGAGTACTTATTAAGTACATTACTCCACCATGTTCTTTATTATATGTTTCTTTTAAAGTATGATTCATTATTTTCATTAGGGAAAACGGCGCTGTATTTAGTGGAAAGTATTTCTTTTTAAGTTTTAATTTACGAGGGTTGATGTTTAAATCTTTTTTTATCATTAAGGCATCTATTGAACGTTCAAATTTTAAATGTAAGCCGCGATATTGATGAGTATTTGAATCTTCTTTGTTATATACACCTACTTTATGGTAAATATAGGGATGAATTTTAACATCTAAAGCGTAGTGACAAATAAAACCAACTAAGAATGAATATGTCTCTTCATCTAAGTTGTTTTTTACGTATTCAATCATATTAATAAATAGTTTATCCGTTGTTGTATCATGCATTCTATCTGCGTAATAACAATATTCCTCATGGTCTTTACTAAAGAAATTATAGTAAAATGGATCTGGTCCTTGAGCTGCTAAAAAAACGATTTTTTGGTTAAAGTTATAATCGATATTTTTAATAACTTCTTCTGCTAGTTTGGAATGCATATAAATATCTGCCATAGTACTCCTCTATTCTAATGTATCTAAATATTCTTGAAAATATTTAGGTAATTCTGAATCAAATTCTAAATATTCTTTTGTTTTTGGGTGAACAAATCCTAGTGTTTTAGCATGTAAATATTGGCCATGTGTAGTATTTGTTTTACGTTGTCCATATTTAGGGTCTCCTACTAGGGGATGCCCGATATAACTTAAATGAACTCTAATTTGATGGGTTCTTCCTGTTTTTAGAATACATTCAATTAAAGTTGAATCTTTAAATCTATTTAGGACTTTGAAATTAGTAATTGATTCTTTACCATTTTCAACGCATTTCATTTTTTGTCTATTTTTAGGATCGCGCCCGATTGGTGCATTTATTTTGCCAAGGTTGTGCGATATTACGCCTTCTACTAAAGCGATATATACTCTTTTAGTTGTTTTATGTTTCATTTGATCAGATAAATCTGCAAGAGCTTTATCTGTTTTAGCTACAACGAGTAACCCACTTGTTTCTTTATCGATACGATGAACTATTCCTGGTCTTATTTCACCTTTTATCGCTTTAAAATCTTTAACATGATATAAAAGCGCATTAACTAATGTCCCTGATTTATTTCCTGCTCCGGGGTGAACAACTAGTTTACTATCTTTATTAACGACTAGTAATTGATCATCTTGATAAATAATATCAATGTCGATATTTTCTGGTTCTAATGTTGTTTCTACTACTTCCATTTCTTCAATAGTAATAATATCATCTTTTTTTACTTTATAATTTGCTTTAACGGTAACTTCATTAACAAGGATATAGTTTCCTTTTATCATCGCTTGAACTTTGCTTCTTGAGTAATCTAGTGCTTCTGAAAGTACTTTATCGATTCTTTCATTATTTTGCGTTTCTTCAATCTTTAGTTTTATCACGGATTACCTCCTCGAGTAAAATGTCGTAAGCAAATAATCCCATTCCAATAGTTAAGCACATATCAGCGACATTAAATATTGGGAAATCATAACCAAAGATATAAAAATCTAAGAAATCTACGACTTCTTGAGAGAGTACACGATCGATAAAATTACCAAGTCCACCAGCAATTAAAAGAATAACAGCAATTGAATAAACTTTCTTATTCTTAAAATCTGTTTCTTTTGCTAAATAGTAAAATAAGACAAAAGCAATTAATGTAACTAAATAAAATACAGTCATTTGATCTTGAAGTATGCCCCATGCACCGCCTGTATTTCGGTGTGAATTCAATAAAAAGAAATCTTCAATTATGGTGATAGTTTCTCCTAGCGTCATTGTTTTAATAACGATAAATTTAGTAATTTGATCTAAAATTACTAGAAGTATAACGCTAATTATTATAATATAGTATTTCTTTTTCATATTGGAGCACCTCTTTTATATTAGTATTAGTAATAAAATAACAAACAACAATAAAATAATTATTGATGACGTTATAGTGAAAATAACTTGAAGATAATTGTAATCGTGTTCTTGAAGATTCTTGTAGTTTTTTAAGGTAATGATGACTATTTTATTTGTATAACCTGCAAGAACTGCAAGAAATAG
>CBDUWI010000149.1:0-4171 GCA_965370885.1 uncultured bacterium
CTTCAAATTGAGTTACTCAATTAAGTGGTGGGAGTGTTCACCAGCATATGATCTCGCATAAATAAATAACAAATCACTTAGTCTGTTTATGTACTTTAATGAGATGCCTAAGTCATCTCGAGAATAATAATCCATAAATTTGACAAGACTTCTTTCCGCTCTCCTAGTGATGCTTCTTGCTAAATCATAATAAGAACCTACAATAGATGTGTTACTGCCAGGCAAAACAAATTCAGGTTTTATTTCGCTATGTTTTAAAATTCTTTGCTCGATTACTTCTAAATAGGAAATGTCATTTATACTAACTATACTTAATTTACTCATCCTTACATTTTCATCTGAAGTTGCAATTAAAGAATTAATATCTTGCAAAGTTTTTTGAAAATTTTGTATTTCTTCTTTTTTATCTGCATGATGATATAAAACACCAAGAATGCTACTTAATTCATCAATATTTCCTAACACTTCAAATAGTAAATCACTTTTTGAATATTCTTTATTTGAGTAGTTTCTTGATTTACCTTTATCCCCTTTTCCGGTTGAGATAAATTTATAATCTTCAATTTTCTTCATATAAACCTGCCTTTCAAAACCTATTAATAACCGTTAAAACGATCAAACTTAATTCGTGAAGCACTAATTCCGTTTTCTCTTAATTGATCATTTACATTACTTACAAAACTTGGACTGCCAGCTAAATAATAAAATGCTGTATCTTTAAATTTTAATGAGACATTAAAAATATCTTCCTTTGTTCCTCTGACTGTACTAGCGTAATGCTTATTTAAAAACAACATATCATCAAACTCATCTTTAAATGGATATATTTTCCTTGGTTCAGAATAAATCAAATCACACTCAACATCTAAATTTGAATTACTAACTAATTTCAATATTCCTCTTATTGGAGTTATGCCAATTCCTCCAGCAATAAACACTGCAGAAGTCTCTTTTTCAAGCGTAAACGACCCCATAGGACCATCATAAGTCATATTATCTCCAGGTTTTAATTCAAGCATAAAACTTTTAAAACTACTTGGTTCACTAGTAATTTTAGTTGCAATTTTAAAAATATCTTCACTATTAGAAGAAGCTATGCTAAAAGCTCTTACTTTCCTACATTCAATTTCTTTATCAACATGCATAAAGACTCCATACTGTCCCTCATTAAAATTAATTCCTTGTGGTTTTTCAAAATCGAAAACAAAATAGTCATCGCCAACTTTTGTTGTTTTCTTTAGTTTCAGAAGGTATCTTTCTAATTCATCCATAATTATCACCTCGTATAATATAGTTGGTCTCGATGTTATTATATTACTTATAGTGCAATTTACAAAATATTAAACTAATAAAAATAAATACTACATATTAAATTAAATAACGATATAAAATTATTTATTCTTTACTTTATCGATAATTTCTTGTCCTTTTTGAGTTGCTTTGTCAACAATCTCATCCACTCTTCCGTCTACTTTTTCTACTACTTTCATAACTTTCTCAATTGTCTCGTCTGTTTTGATTTTGTCTTGGATAGTTTGTATTTTTTTAATGCTTTTTTGAACAATCTCCCCAGTTTTCTTTCCGATTTTTTGACCAGCTTCTTCAAGATTTCTCTCAACATCAGTTCTTTCGTCCACAACTTCTTCAACTTTGTTTTTTCTTTTAAATATTCCCATTTTAACTCTCCTTTCAAATTATTGTTTATCATTTTATATATTTTTAAACTATTGGTGAAAATAGATTAAACAATCCTTCAATAAACCGATTAAATATTCCTCTTTTTCGCCATTTATCTATGTTCAATAATTCACTTTGCGACATATCTAATTCGAAATCTGCCACTAACTTATCTACAGCTTCGTGATAAAGTAGCACAGTTGCCTCAAAATTAATTCTTGCTGATCTGTTATCGAGATTATATGTTCCACACGATGCAATGTTATCATCAACTATAAAGATTTTTGCATGAGTAAATGTATTCTTATATATATAAATATTAATTCCAGCAGTCAATAAATACTCAAAGAAAGATTTTGTTACTATAAAGACAGATTTGTAATCTGGTTTTCCTGGAACAATAATACTCACATCAACTCCGCTTTTTGAAGCGATAATTAATGATGTCATCATCTCTTGATCTAAAGCTAAATAAGGAGTCATAATTTTTATAGATTTCTTTGCATTGTTTATCATTTTAACGTAAGTGTTTCGTATTGGTGGATATTGAAAATCAGGACCAGATGGTATGATTTGAACAATCCCTTTACTATTCACATTTTCAGCTTGATAGTAAAAAGTATTATCAATAAATTTATTTGATGAATAATACCAATCTCTAAAAAAGAGCGCAGTTATTGAATTGATAATTTTTCCTTCGAGCATTAATTGCGTATCCCTAAAATAACCGAATCTATCGGAAAAATTGTTATATTCATCTCCTAAGTTCATTCCACCAATAAATGCGATTTTACTATCAATAACAGTGACTTTGCGATGATTTCGATAATTTATTCTCGTATTGAAAATTCCAAAATAGACCTTATCATTAACAAGAACTTCAACACCATTTTGTCTTAGTTTTTTCATATATGCTCGATTTAAAAATAAACTTCCAACTGCATCATAATAAAGTTTTACCTTTACTCCATCTTTCGCTTTTTGACTTAGAATATCTAAAATTTGTCTTCCAATTGTATCCGTTCTAATAATATAAAATTGCATTAATATAAATTTTTCTGCTTTTTTCAATTCACCTATTAACTTAGGGAAAAAGTGCTCTCCATTAGTCAATACAGTTACTTTTGAGTTATCTAAATAAGCGTGATGTTTTGTCATATTATAAGCTGTCATAAAGATATCTGTAACTTCTGAGTCAATAATTTTATATTCATCATCTTCAAAATTCGTAATAGGCTCCTGAGTCAAATATTCACCATCTTTAATAAGTGGTCTTGATTGATATCTAATGCTCTTTGTAAAGCTTCTTCCAAAAGTAAGAAATAGAGCTAGCCCAATAAATGGTTCAAATAATAAAAGTAGTAACCAGGGAAGTTTTGCTGGATAAGTTTCACTTCTTATAATAATTCCAAGCCAAATAAACACTACCAAAATAGTTACAGTTAATCTTAGAAAGATATTTAAAAATTGTGTAAATAAATATTTTGTAGCATAAAAGTTAAATACTACTTCAAATGAAAATCTAATAATTAAAGCGATTGCAATAACTAAAGTTAACCAAAAAAGTCTTTTAACATTCAATTTCATATTTACCACCTATGTTATATTATACCAAGAACTACTTTATTTATTAAACAAAAATATAATACTATGAAAATTTAATTAAATAAATATAATAAAACAAAAAATAGATGATTCTTATGTTGATAAAAATCATCTATAAAATGTAATTAATTAATTGCTAAGCATTTTTCAAATCTTGTTGAAGTTTTTGTTCGATAATTGCTAATTCTTTTGATAATGCAACATCGTATTTCTTTTGAATAACTCTTTTGTCGTTTTCAAAATCACTTTTTCCTGTAACAGTTGCTTTATCAATTTTACCAACACCCAAAACATGTTTGGCAACTTTGTCTTTCAATTGGTTGTTAACTTTTATTATGTGATTAGAATGTCTTTGTTCAACTTTCTCATTCTTAACTTTAAACTTATTCTTTTGATCAGCTGATTTATTTCTTGATTTTTCTTCAAAATCAAAAACTTGCTTTTCAAATCCAGTAATTTTCATTTCTAAAGCTTCTTCTTCTTTTAATATTTTACTTTTTGTAAGTTCTTTGACTTCACGTCTTTTAATTTCAGCATCGGAAATAAACTCATCAAGTTTTGTAGAAAGTTTATTCTTTCTAGATTCAAAGTTCGCTTTAGCATTTTTAATTATATCTTCTTCGTTTTCAACTCGTTTATTTAAATAAGAAACAATTTCATCTTCAGTTCGTTTAAATCTTAGTTCAACATTTTCTAAGAATTTAGATGTATCATTTGAAGTTTGAGATAATCTATCTTTAATATTAACTAATTCGTCTTTTTTCATTTGCTTTATAAGATCTATCGCATTATTAATACGAGCTAGTTCCATGTCTTTTAATTCCTTAGCTTCTTTAAGAGCAGTTTCTAATCTTTTTGTTGCTCCAGCTAGACCTTCGTTATAAACCTC
>CBDUWI010000150.1:0-4156 GCA_965370885.1 uncultured bacterium
TTAAAATAAAGCTTTAGCGGTATCAGGGAAAACCCAATTTCATTTAAAAGTAAACTAGAATATTTACCAACTCTCTCGGTATGATCTTTGGTTTCATTAGTAATCTTAAATAAACTATCAAGTATTGCTTCTTGGGCTTTTTCTCTTCTTACTTTTCTTCGAGATAATTTTCTACGGTACATAAAATTTTCTGCAGCAACAAATGTTTTTTCGAAATTCGTATTATCGTTATTTGTAATATCGTAACCAACACTAACTTCAAAATTAATCCCAAATAAAACTATGTTTTTAAGAGATTCCTTAATAGAATTTCTTATTGTTAACATTTTTTCATCATTTGCATTTTCAACAATAATCGCAAATTCGTCTCCGCCTGTTCTCGTGCTAATACTATCAGAGGAGAGATTTTTCAATATAGTAGCAAGTTTCTTTAATAATCTATCACCTTCATCATGGCCAAAAGCATCATTTAAAAGTTTTAGACCGTCGACATCACAAACTAAAATTCCCAAAGGTAAATTATCTTTTTTTAAGCGTAATTCGTCTTCAAAATAGTTTCTATTATGTAGACCAGTTAGAACGTCATGAGAAGCTAAAAACTCTATTTTTTCCTTCACTAAAACTTCTTCAGTAATTTCAGTTAAAGTACCTTGAAAGTCATGAGTAAAAGATTCAGCAATAGGTTCAATATAAACATTAAAATGCCTTATTTTGTTTTTTATTGTGTGTGTTATTTTAAATTTTGAAATGCTTTTTCCTTTTTTCAATTTCTTGATTACGGATTCATACGAATCGCCTAATAATTTATCGAGTTTCATCCCTAATTTTCCTAATTGGAAAAAGTCTGTATATGTTTTATTTTCTATTTTAATCTCATAATCATTTTTAAATAAGAAAATACCAACAGGTAAAGAGTTCAATATTAGTTCAAATGAATTTCTTGAATTTGCTAATCTTCTACGGTTTCTTTCAGTTTCAGTTATATCTTTTAAAATCCCAAAAACTCTACTAGTATCACCGAATTCGTTAGCAGTTCCAAATAATGAGCTTTGGATATATTTTTCCTCATTATCCTTTATTATTCTATAAACAGATACTTTTCCTTGCGGGTTTTTAAGTATATCGTCTGTTGCACCATCAAATATTTTTAGATCATCTTTATGGACTATATTTCTGAATTGATCAATAGTAACCAAGTTCTTTACACCTGTAAAATCATCTATCTCCTTAGTACTAACATAAGAATTCGTGCTAACATCGAAGATAAAAGTTATTGAATCAGCAATTTTTCTCGTTGCTTTAAATAGCTTCTTGATTTCAAGATCTTCAAATTCTTTATTTTTTTCCTTATCTATGTCATTAACAAATCCAACAAAACGAAGTGTTGTTCCTAATTTATTTGCGGCAGTAACATATAAAAAGCATGATATCCATTTATAAGCATTAAGTTCTTCATTAAAAATTCTTAATTCAAGAGAAAAATCTTTAATTTTTCCTTTTAAGAGCTTAACTGACAAGCTTTCTAATTTACTATAATCTTTTTGGTGTGCTTGTTTCTTCATTGCACGAGGGAAAAAATCAATTTTGAATTCATCCACACCTAAAATTTCTTTTACGGCATCAGAAACTTCTACAGTTTGATTTTCTAAATCAATCTCAAAAAATCCAGTTTTTGATGATCTATTAGTTTCAATCATACTCAATTCACTATTGCTTTTGTTATCTTCCATATTTTCACCTCTTAAAAAAAGACTTTATTAGACATAATTAACATGTTATTTTATCATAATATTATGCTATTTACAATCTTTTAAAGTCTCTAATTACTTGGATAATTGGTATATTGCTTCCATATAAATCGCTGTTGCTTTTAGTAAATCTTCAACGTAAATATGTTCATCTACTTGGTGAGCTACATCTTTTCTTCCTGGCATTTGCGGACCAAAAGCTACAGCTTTTTTAAGAGCTCTTGAATACGTTCCACCACCTATTGTTAGTAATGGTGTTGTTGTATCATCTGTATATTTTATATAAGCTTGATGTAAAGTTTTCACTAATTCATCTTCTTTATCAACATAATGAACTGGAGAATCTGATAAAATCGTGAATTTAAAGTGATATTTTTTTACAGATGCTTTGATATTTATAAAAGCACTATCTTTATCCCAGCCTTTTGGATAACGACAATTTATCCCAATTTTAAACTCATTATCTTTATATTCATAAATTGCTGGATTAATCGTAAATTCTTTCATTTCTGGATCATAATGATCAATATTTAATTTTTCTCCTAAATGATCAAATGTTAAATAATCAATTATATATTTTAGAAAATCATTTTCAATATGACTAGTTAAAAATTCAGCTAAGATAAATGCAGAATTTATACCTAAATTAGGTTGCATCGCATGCGCTCTTTTACCATGAATGATATATTTACCATCTTTTACTTCGCCACTAACACCATTAAAAGATAAATAACTTAAAAATTCTTCTTTTAAATCAATACTTATAGTTGCTTCCGCATAATCAGGAACAACGTTATATCTATCACCAGCAGAAAAAGTTAATAATTCACTTTCTTCATTTTTTCCAGTAATATCAAAAGATAGAATCCCTTTTTCCGCATATATTCAAGGGAAATTAGCATCAGGTGCAAAACCGATTAATGGCATTTCTTCTGTTTTAAAATATTCCTCAATCCCACGCCATCCAGTTTCTTCATCAGTCCCCAAGATAATTCTTACTCTCTTATTTAACTCTATATCAAGATCCTTTAAAAACTTAAGAGCAAAATAAGCTGCCATTGTCGGTCCTTTATCATCGCTAGAACCACGAGCATATAACTTATCATCTTTAATTATTGGTGAAAAAGGTGGGTTTGTCCATTTATCACCAGCTGGTACAACATCTAAATGACAAAGAACACCCAAAATCTCTTTTCCTTTACCATATTCGATGTGAGCTGCATAATTTTTAACGTTCTTTGTAATAAACCCATCAGCATGTGCTAAATCAAGCATATAATGTAAACTGTTATTAATTTCTATGCCAAAAGGGAATTCACTTTCAGGATTAAACTCTTCAAGTACACTAGGTATTTTCAGTAATCCTTTAGTTTTTTCAATAATTAGGTTTTTATTTTCTAATACGTGCTTATAAAAATCCATATTATCACCTACCTAAAAAAGATAATACCATTTTATTATAAATTATTCAACTTTTATGAAATATGTTAAAAATAACCTTTATGAAATTTTGCGGAAAAATGGTATAATAAATAAATGATAATATATGAAATTTATTTATTTTTTTCTCTTGACATATGAATATCCATTCATATAAAGTGAAAAGTACATTTTACAAGAAGGTGAGTACCGTGATTAAAAAAATTGTAATGAAAAATTTGGTTTGTTCAAATTGTGCAGCGAGGATTGAAAAATCCTTAGCTACTCTTGATTATATAGATTCTGCTAGTTTTAATTTTCCTAATCAAGTAATGTTAATTGATGTTACTGATGATTATGATGAAGAAAATGCAATTAAAGAAATTAAAAAGATTGTTGACTCTATTGAAGACGGTGTTTTTACATATTCGTATGATAGAAGACATATTGTCGAAACAAGACAAAACATTGAGAGATACAATACTTTTTTTGTTGGTTTAACTTTTTATATTTTAGGTTCAATTCTCTTATGGCTTGAAATTGGGTCAGATGCTCTTCAGTTAGTATTTTCACATGAAGTAGCAAATGTTTCATTTCCGATAGAACTAGCCCCTGTTTTTTGGATAGGTTATTTGTTTATCTCTTATAAAATATTTAAAAAAACGCTTAAAGGTATTAGAAGAAAAGAATATTTTAATGAAAATACATTAATGTTTATTGCGACAGTTGCTGCAATGTCATTACAATATTACTATGAAGCAATCCTCGTTATAATTTTTTATACAATAGGTGAGTATTTACAACATAAAGCAGTTCATAAAAGTAAACAAGAAGTTTCAAGTTTGATGGATTTAAAGATTGAATATGCGAATGTGTATGAAAACGGAAAAGTAATTATTAAAAATCCCCTAGCTTTAAAAAAAGGCGATATCTTAATAGTTAAAAATGGTGAAAAAATACCTGTTGATGGTAGAATAATTAAAGGTTCT
>CBDUWI010000151.1:0-4128 GCA_965370885.1 uncultured bacterium
ACTATTAATTAAAATAATAGAAAAGTAATAAGAAGTTATCATAAAAAAAAGAAAGATTTTACAATATAGGTGGATTTATGCTTGCAATTATACTAGTTATTATCAACATTGCTGTAACATTATCAGGAGTATACATATTTGATTATAAAGCGGACAACTTTATTAATAGCCCACTTGCTATTATATTGAGTATTTTAGCGGGTTTTATAGTTATGATTATTGTAATGGTAATATATATAGAAGTATTTTATGCCTTAGTCGCAAAGAGAAAGCCACAAAACTCAATGTTAAAACATAAAATCGCCAAACAAATGATGAGTATACCTCTTTATTCGACAAATATGAGAATTAAGGTTATTGGAAAAGAGAATCTACCTAAAGATCCTGGATTCAGTATATACTCAAATCATACATCATTAATGGATGTCCCATTATTGATGTATAAATTATATGAATATCCTGTTTCCTTTTTGGCTAAAGAAGTAGTAGAACACTTGTTTTTACTTGGTAAATGGACACCAAGACTGGGCTGTGTAATGATTGATCGAGACAGTGATAGAAAAGGTGCTGAATCAATCATTAATGTTATAAAGAATATAAAGAACGGTTCAACCATGGTAATCTTCCCCGAAGGAACAAGGAGTCCAGAAATTGGAACATTACTAGAGTTTAAACAAGGTTCATTTAGAGTAGCTTTAAAAAGTAAAGCACCACTCGTTCCTATGACAATCGTAAAACCAAAGAACTTCAAAAAGGTTAAATGGCCTTTTCCAAAAAAAGCCACATTGGTTATTCATAAACCAATCCCATTTGAAGAATTTAGAACAATGAAATCACAAGAGCTATCAGAAAAAGTAGAACAAATTATTAAAGGACCACTAAACACTATTTACTAATAATGCAAAATGATATTTGTTGCTTAGTAAGCATTTTGTTCTACTAAGTTGATGTAATCTAGTTTGTTCAGATTAATACAACTATATATATGATTTGCAACTTGTTATAATAGAATTGGGAATGTAAAAAGATTTCTAATATTTAAAGGGGACTTTTATATGGAATTTGAATTAAGATTTAATCGTATATTAAGAAACGATATCAACAAAACATTATCTCTATTATCAAACTCAATTGACAAAGTCGTGGTAGATTTATCGATCAAGTACGCTAAAACAAAAGAACCTGTTTCTTTTTCTCACAGGAATAACCTGAAGTATTTAAATATAATGATAGGTGAAAGCTTTGGCGAGTTATTTGATTGTGCTTGGTTCGAAATAAAAGGGAACATTCCCGCAATACACCAAAATAAAAATTTATACTTAAGACTAGATATATCTGGTGAAGCATTACTTTATAACAATGAAGGAATCCCTGTGAAGGGATTCACTAATGGAAGTAGTGTTTTTGATAGAAACCTTGGGGAACCTGGGAAAAAATATTTTAAAATAAATGACTTCATAGATGAAAATAATAATATATCATTAATTGTCGATGGGGCTTGTAATGACTTATTTGGAAATTATCAAAATAAATGTAAAATTATTTATGCTGATATAGTTGAAAAAGATAGCGAAATTGAAGAACTTTTTTATGATGTTGAATCATGCATATACTTACTTGATGTTTATAAAAAAAATTCTCAGAAATATAAAGATCTTTTTAACGATTTACATAATGTATATAAATTGATTATATACTCCGAAGAAAGCTATCTAAGGAGAGCTAAAGAAATTTTAAAAAAGTATTTTAGTGGAAAAAAAGTAAATAATCATGTTGTTTATGCAATTGGACATGCTCACTTAGATTTGGCATGGCTTTGGCCAATAAGAGAAACAAAGAGAAAATTACTTAGAACATTGACTAATGTCTTTTATTTATGTGAAAAATATTCAGACTTCAAGTTTGGAATATCTCAACCACAATTACTTGAATGGTTAGAAACAGAGTCGCCACAGTTATTTGATAAAGTACATTATTATTTTAAAAACGGGCAATTAGAACTTCAAGGTGGAGCATGGGTTGAGATGGATACAAATATTACAGGAGAAGAAGCGATTGTCAGACAATTTTTATATGGTATGAAATACTACGAAGAAAAATTTAATTTTAAACCCAACTCTTTATGGTTACCTGATGTTTTTGGATACTCTGGTAACCTCCCGCAAATAATTAAAAAATCGGGCATAGATAATTTTATGACAATTAAATTATCTTGGTGTTTAAAAAACAAATTCCCATATCATTCATTCAATTGGAACGGGATAGATGGCACATCTGTCTTGGCACATCTGCCTCCAGAAGGGAATTATAACAGTAGTGCATCTGCTGTTGTGGTGCATAAAACTTATGATGAATATAAAGAAAAAGAGATATCATCAGAAAGTTTACTTTTATTTGGTATTGGAGATGGTGGTGGTGGTCCAGGTGATGAACACATGGAACGAATTCACCGAAATAATAAGATTAGTGATTTACCAGAAGTGCGAATTACTTCATCAGCGGAGTTTTTTAATAAGTTAGAAAAAAGCAAAGCAATATTGCCATCTTATTCAGGTGAACTGTATCTAGAAAATCACCAAGGAACATATACTTCTCAAGCAAACAGTAAAAAATATAACCGCTTCATTGAAAACAAACTAAAAAGTGTAGAATATTTACAAGTCTATATGAACAATATCAGTATGAGTAATAAACTCCATAAGATTTGGAAAGAAGTTTTGTTATACCAATTCCATGACATCTTACCAGGTTCGTCTATTAAAAGAGTGTATGAAGAATCCGAAAAAAGATACGAGGAAATTAGTATTGAATTAGATCAAATTATCGACACAATAACCAAAAGAAAAAGGGTTAATAATTTATACGAATCAAAATACATTTTTAATCCTAACATGGGTGAAACAACACTATTAATACCAAATGAAAAAAAATATCGCAAAGTAACAATTCAAGGTCTTTCTTCAAATGTAATTATTGATAAATATGAAACGATTACAGAAAAAAGTTTAACTAATAACATCGAAACCAATATTCTCAAAGTACAATTCGATTTAGAAACAGGAAATATCATTTCTTGTTTTGACAAAATAAACGAGACTGAATTGATTATTTCACAAGGAAATAATCTCGGAGTCTATAAGGATATTGGCGACGCATGGAATATTGATTACAGTTATCGCTTTCAAACTCCTAAAACACCTAAATTAATAGAGAAAACATTCTTTGAGTCTGTTGATTTTTATGAATATCATTTCACTTATGAATTTAAAGAATCATCAATTATTGAAAGAGTTGTAATCCATAAACATCAGCAATTAATTGAGTTTTTTCATGAAGTTGATTGGCAAAATGTTGGATATATGCTTAGAACAAGCTTTGATTTAAACGTTAGTACTAACCAAGCAGTTTCTGATATTCAATTTGGAAATATTTCAAGGTCAAGAGAAAATAAAACTACAGTTGAGCAAGCTCAGATTGAAATACCAGCTCAAAACTGGATTAGTATTTTTGATGAGGAAAAAGGAGTATCATTATTAAATAATGCTAAATACGGATACTACATAAAAGGTAATATCTTGGATATTAATCTCTTAAGAAGTACTAATTATCCTTGTATAAAAGGAGATATTGGCAAAACATCTTATCAATATTCACTTTTCCTTAATAGTGGAGATCTTAATGAAGTTGATTTAAAAGCTAAAGAGATTAACTCTTATTACATTGGACTAAATGAAAACCTCATAACTAATCAATTATTTTCGGTAAACGATGATAATATCCATTATTCTTGTTTAAAGATGGCTGATAAAGATTCTGGTTATGCATTAAGGCTTTATGAGAATAAAGGTCTTAGAAGAAATGTTAAACTCCATTTTCATAATAACTTAAAACAGCTTATTGAGACTAATTTAATTGAAAAACCAATTTCAAAAATAGGATCTGGACATGATTTTGAATTAGATTTCAAACCTTTTGAAATTAAAACATTCGTCTTTAAAAACTGAAAAAGAAAAACTTAAAACTGTTAAATATTGTTCTATCCAAAGATTTTTATGATGTAAAAAAGTTGTTAGGGTGAACACTCCCACCACTTAATTGAGTAACTCAATTTGAAGAGGGGGCTTCTTA
>CBDUWI010000152.1:0-4103 GCA_965370885.1 uncultured bacterium
TACTTTAAATTTTCTTCTAAAAATCTCTTTTTGAGCTGCTAAATCTCCGCCTTTAAGGCCTTTTAATGCTGTAGCTCTTTCAAGTTTAATATCGTTAACTTCTTTTTTAACGATTATTTTTGCTTCTTTTTTCTTATCATGATATTTCTTTTTAAGCTTCGGAATTTTTGTTCCTAACTCTTTAATCTTTAAACGATGAGTAACTTTAATATCTTTCTTTTCTTCTTTTTTCTCAACTTTTGTTAATGCCTCATTAACGTTAACTTCATATCGGAAATCGTTAATTTCTCTTTTAAGAATTTTTATTTGTTCAAGCACATTTAAATAATTATGAAATTCAGTGTGGTAAATAGCTAGTTCTTTATTTCTTATTCTATTACCATTTACCAACATTGCTTCCATAATTTGTTTACCTATTTTCATCGTCGGATTTAAACTCGATAAAGGATCTTGGAAGATCATCCCAATTTTATTTCCACGAATTTTATGAAAGTTTGCTTCTGATAATTTTGTTAAATCTTGGTTTTCGTAAATAATTTCTCCACCATCAATAATTGCATTTCCAGCTAATATACCCATAATAGCTCTATTTGTTACTGATTTACCGCTTCCGCTTTCACCAACAATTGCGAATGATTCACCTTTATATAAATCAAATGAAACATCGCGTACTGCCTTAACTAATCCATTAGGAGTTCTAAATGAAACTGATAATCCTTTTAATTCTAATACTATATCTTTTTTCATAATTAATTACCTCTTAACTGTGGATTTAAGGCGTCGCGGAGAGCATTACCAAACATATTGAATGTAATCATCAAAATTGAAACGATGATTGTTGGGTAGATAATCAACCATAAATTACCTGCTAGTATTTGTTCTTGTCCATCGGCTAAAATAACACCAATTGATGTACCAGTTAATTCAAGCGGTCCAAAACTTAATTTTTGTCCACTACCAATACCAAATCCTAAGTAGGACAGATTAACTTCTAAGAATATAACCATCGGAATACTTAAGATAACACTTGTAACAATTGTCCCTAAGGCATTTGGTAAAATGTGTCTAAATATAATTCTATTATCTGATGCACCTAAAGTTCGAGCAGCTAAAACATACTCGCGACCTTTATAGCGATAGAATTGCATCCTTGTAATTTTCGCGGCTCGAATCCAGCCGTCATATACCATAAAGATATATAGTGCTAAGAATCCGGGGCCAATTATAACGGTTATAATGGCAATCATTGTTATTTGTGGGAAACTACCCCAAATATCTGTAAATCTTTCCATTAAGATATCTGTTTGTCCACCATAATATCCAGATATTGATCCCCATATTACACCGAAGAATATATTTGTCACTGCAGCCAAGAAACCTAATAATAAAGATGTTCTAAGCCCAAGCCAAATTAAACTGAATAAGTCTTTTCCGCCGACGTCAGTACCAAACAAGAAATAAGGTATTTCATCAAAGCCTAAAGCGTATTCACCGTCTAACATTACTTCATATGTTCTAAATGTTTGTAAAACGCCATCAACATCCATTTCGACCTCAGTATAGTCCACTACTTTTGTTATTGGATAACCCTCGCCAAACACCCATGATTTCGGATTAGTTGAACTAACAACAATCGTTTCTGCCATTCCTTCATTTTCTGAAACAATTCTATCGTACTCAACTCCACCGATTCTTGCTTCTTTATCATCAAATAAAGCTGCATATTCCTCATAAACAAAGCTTGCAACTAGTCTTGAAGCATTTAATCTATTATATGAACCATTTTCATTTTCACTATCTAATGATATTTGCGAAAAATCAGCTAAAGGAAAGCCTGTATATTCTTTATTTTTTTCAGCATCCGCATCACCATATGTAGTATAAATTGTATTTAATGAAATATATTCGTCTGAACTATCAGCGGGTCCTTCTAAAACATATCTAAATGCTAATAATCCATATTTTGAACTTTCAATTAAAATCTGGTTAATCCCTTCTTCATCTGCTGTACCAATGTAGTCCATAAATCTTGTATCACCCCAAGTAACCGCTAAGTCACCTACTGTATGAGAGATAACAATAGTTTCAGTAATTTCATCAGTTGCAATATCAACTTTTATTTCAATTTCAGTAGCATCAATTTTAACTAAATAAACTTCTAATACCCCTCCAGAAATACCGTTAATATCAACATAAACATTTTGCCCTCCACCACCTACAGAAATATATTCTTTTGATGCAATTGAAAAAGATGTCTTACCACTTGCAATGTATATTTCATTCGTCCCACCAGTAAATGTAGGGTCTAAATACGTACCTGTTTGAATTTCATTTTTAAGTGTTGAAAGATCTATATAATTTACATTAAAATCTTCAGTTGGATATCCAAGACCCGTTTCTTCAGAAACGGTTGTAAGATCTACTGCTTGATTTTTATAAAATTTTGAACCATCTAAAATTCCAAAATTGGAAACGATTGGCATTCGCGGTGGTAATAAACTTAACATTGAATTTACTTCAGTGTATAAATGTTTAGGTGTTAACATTGGAACGATAATTGATAAGATAATAAATACTACTAAGATAAATGATGCAATTACATTATACTTATTTTTTCCAAATCTAAGTAAAGCATCTTGAAAATAAGACAATTGCTTAGTCTTCAAGCTTTTATCATGTAATTTTTTCTCATCTACGTTAACTAATTTAAAATACTCTTTAGGATAGTTTTTCATCATCTCTTCGACCCCATTCTAATTTGTGGATCAATGAATCCATAAGACAAATCTACTATTAGTATTGTAACTAATGCAATAGTCCCATAAAATGCACTTGAACTCATTAAAACATTATAATCATAAGCACTTGGAATTAGTGCGTCTAATGTAACGCGGCCAACACCTGGTATGCCGTATACTTTTTCCATTATAAATGAACCACTTAATAATGCTGCAAAAGAACCAATTATAATCGGAATCATTGGAACTAATGAGTTACGAATCGCATGTCTTTTAACCGCTTGAGTATGACTTAATCCTTTAGTTTTCGCAAGTAATACAAACTCACTTGTTAAAACTTCAGATAACTCAGCTCGAAGCATTCTCGTAAACCCTGCGACCGCAGGTAATCCCATTGCAACAACAGGAATAATATATCCTTTTGCTATATCCCAATTAGATTCTCTTACAAGAATCGGGAATAGGGATGGTAAAAAATTGTCCATTTTATAACTGAACAAAATAATCAGTAACAAGATAAAAACTAAACTTGGAAGTGATAGAAAGAACATTATAAATATCTGCATAAAGTTATCAACCAAAGAATCTTTCTTAAGTGCTGCTAATATTCCAAAAAAGAAACCTAGTGGAACATAAAATACTAATACTAAAATGTTCAACGAAAGTGTTATTGGAATTCTTTCCGCAATAATACTAAAAGCTGGAACATTTGCTTTTATCCTCGTTGAAGTACCCCAATCCCAATGTAAGATAACATTTGTTAACCAAGAAAAATACTGTTCAATAATCGGAACACGATAAAAAACTTTAATTATTGTAGAATCCCGAATTGCATTTACAATAAAAACAGTTGAATTTATTTCATCAACATAATCTATTCTTATTTGATCTAATTTTGCCATTGCTTCTTCATCATTAATTGAATAATATTCACTTAAATAATAGCCATCTGCAACTTGTTGTTCAAGCCACACATCCTTATCTTCCGATTTCGCAGGTGGATATTCCGGTGCTGTTTTCAACAACACAAACGTAATTGTTAGTGAAGCAAATAGAATTACGAATATCCATAATACCCTTTGAATAATATAATTTCTCATAACCTCATCCTCGCTTAATTTATTAAAAATCCATAGTATTTAGATTATACAACATCTCATTGGGTTTTACAATAATATTATGATAAAAAAATCATTATAAACCCCTATGATTATATCACACTATTCTCATTTTTAAAAAAGGTTTTACAATCATAATAATAACACGAATTCAACAACTGAAAAATTACAATACATTTTGTTGTTGATTTAGGTGAACACTCCCACCACTTAATTGAGTAACTCAATTTGAAGAGGGGGCTTCTTA
>CBDUWI010000153.1:0-4103 GCA_965370885.1 uncultured bacterium
AAAGTAGTTCAGAATGTTGATTATGATTCAGAAGGAACACAACAAATAAAAATTATTGTAACAGACAGTCTTGGCAATGAGTATCCATTTTACATAAATGTAGTTGTAGAAAGTTCTAATAATAGCCTATATATTATTATTGGTGCAACTGTAGCTGGATTAGCTTTAATCGGTGTTGGTGTATTATATTTCTTAAAAAAATCATAACTAATATTAGCCAGAAGAAATTCTGGCTAATTTAATCGAGGTGAAAAAAATGATTGATTTTACTGTGTATCATGAAGCAAAAAGTAAATTTGCTTATATCTACGATAAAGATACAGTCCATTTAAGATTAATGGCAACTAAAAATAAAACCAAAAAGATTGAAGTAATCTATGGTGATCCTTTCTTTTGGGGCCCTAATAGTATTGATTCCGATAAATGGGAATGGCAAATTGAATCAAGTGAATTATGCGTTATGAAAAAAGAATATGAAACTGAGCTTTATGATCATTATTTTATTTCAATAAAACCTAAATATAAAAGAATGAAATACTCTTTTATTATTGATGGTAAATATTTATTTGGTGCTAAAGAGATTGTTGATTTAGATGTTTTTCCTAAAAGTAAAAGTAATCTTTTTAATTACTTTAATTTTCCTTATTTAATTGAAGAAGATATTTTTAATGCGCCTGCTTGGATCGAGGACCAAGTCTGGTATAGCATCTTCCCTGAAAGATTTAGTAATGGTGATAAATCAATAAATCCGTCTAATACACTTCCTTGGGGAGAGACTCCTAAATATTCAAACAATCAAAGATTTGGTGGGGATTTACAAGGGATTATTAATAACTTAGAATACCTTAAAAGTGTTGGTTTTACAGGTATATACATGACACCAATATTCCAAGCTGATAGTTCTCATAAATATGATACAACTGATTATTTTAATATCGATAAAGCTTTTGGTGATAACAATAAATTTGGTGAACTGGTTGAAAAAGCTCATGCTTTAGGTATTAAAGTTATGCTTGATGCGGTATTTAATCACTGTGGGTTTAGACATCCTTTCTTTTTAGATGTTGTTAAGAAGGGTAAAAAATCGATTTATTATGATTGTTTTTACATCATAAATGATAATTTACCTGTTACTACTCTTGAACTTAATGAGGACTTCACTATAAATCGTGATAAAGCTAAAAGAGTTTTTAAGAACCCTGATTTACTAAATTATCGTACTTTTGCTTTTACGCCTTTTATGCCAAAGTTAAATACAAATAATGACTTAATGAAAAAACATTTATTAGATGTTTCAAAGTTTTGGATTGAAAAATATGATATCGATGGTTGGCGACTCGATGTAAGTAATGAAGTAAGTCATAAGTTTTGGCGTGAATTTAGAACTGTTGTTAAAAATACTAAAGAAGATACATATATCGTTGGTGAGAATTGGGATAATTCTTCCCCTTGGCTTCAAGGAGATCAATATGATGGTGTAATGAATTATGAAATCTTATTCCCGCTTTGGAATTACTTTGGGACAAACATTGATCATTCATCTTACAGTAGTAAAGAGTTTGTCTATAAGATTAATAAAGTTTTAACAGATTATCCGAAAAATGTTTTAAGATCAATGTATAATTTAGTTGATTCACACGATACAACAAGAATTTTAGAGATTTGTGGAAATAACACGGATTTAGTGAAATTACCATACCTCTTCTTATTTACATTTCCTGGTGCACCTAGTATTTATTACGGTGGTGAAATCGGTTTAAGTGGAGCGCACGATCCTGATAATAGAAGATGTATGAATTGGGATACAGCTACCCAAAATAATGATATTTTAAATCATCTTAAAAAATTGATATCCTTAAGAAATAAATACAAAGATTTTAAATCAACTGATTTTAAATGGTTAGAGATTAATAATGACGATAATTACATAATATATAAAAAAAATGATTTATACTTCATCCTAAATAATTCAAAGAAAACAAATAGAATAATATTACCTGGTGAACTTACAAATGTTAGAGTTAACGATTTATATCATGACTCAACCTTTATTACTAAAAATACAATAGAAGTAAAAGGCTATGGTTTCCATATATTTAAAAAATAAAAAAGCATTTCTCTTTTGAGAAATGCTTTAATTTTAACCTTTATTTGCTCCAGCTGTTATACCTTCAATTAAGTATTTTTGGAAAACAATATATAGCACAGTTATCGGTACAGCAACAATAATTGCTGATGCAGCGAATGCTGGATAATTCGTGTTTGCTATATCTTCAATGAAGGCAAATATACCAACTGCTAAAGTCCATTTCTCTTGATCAATTATCAAGAATGAAGGTAAAATATAGTCCATCCATGGAACCATAAACTGAGTTACAGCAACGAAACTAATAATTGGAACTGATAATGGTAAGATGATTTTAAAGAATATTTGCAATTTATTTGCACCATCTATTTTAGCTGATTCATCTAATTCCTTAGGAATGTTTTGGAGATATCCTTTTATTAACCAAACGTTAAAAGGAATTGCTCCTGCAGTATAAACAATAACTAAAGCTTTTGGTTCATTAATTAAGCCAAATGCATTAAATAATGTAAATAATGCGATTAATGTTAAGAATGATGGAAACATTTGAAGAACTAATATTGTCAGTAGTCCACTTTTCTTACCTTTAAACTTGTATCTTGAAAATACATAGGCAGTACCAGTAACGAATAATACACTAAATACCATTGTTAAGAAGGCAACTTGCAGAGTATTCCAATACCATTGTACAAAGTAAGTAGTTTCTTCTATACCACCAATTGTTCTTGACCCTGTTAGTAAAAACTCATAGTTAACTAAACTAGGATTATCTGGCCATATAGTGTTTAAAATACCACTTGTTGGTGATAAGCTTGTCCCAATAGTGTATATAATTGGAGTAACTACAATAAATGCTAGAAACACTAGTTCCATATAGATAACCATTGTTCCAAAAATATTTTTAGGTTTAAAGATATTAGTAATTACTGTAGGTGATAATTTTTTCTCTGGTTTTAATTTTAAATAATGATATATACCATAAAATGGTATTAAACCAATAAAACCAGCTAAATTCTTACTTTTACCTTTTTTATCAGCAACTGATACAGTTAAAGATTGAATAGTGAACACTATAACTAATGCAAAATAAATTAATACTGCATTTAATAATAAATTCATCGTTAATCATCCTCCCTAAATGCACGAGTTCGAGTGAAGTTCCAAGCTGATAAGGTACCGATAATTAAGAATATTAAAATACTAAATACACTTGCCATTGAATACCATTTAATATTTGGATCTGTCGTTAATTTATAAATCCAGGATATTAAAATATCGGTGGAGCCAGCGTACGCGGTTTCGTAGGTGCCGTCACCCGGTCCTCCGCCTGTGATGAAGTAAATAACACCAAAGTTATTAAAGTTACCACTAAATGTCATTACTAATAACGGACTAGTCGCAAATACCACTAAAGGCATAGTTATAAATTTAAATTGTTGGAAACCACTAGCAACATCAATTCAAGCTGCTTCATATAGTGATTTATCTATCGAAGTCATAACCCCACTCATTAAAGCCATAAAGAATGGGAATCCTAACCAAATATTTATGACGATAATAAATATTCTCACAAACCAAGGATTTGCTTCATTAGTCAACCATTGGAAGTTTTTCTCTCCAAAGTAAAATAATCTTTGAAGCCCTTCTCCTGCATCATTAAATTCACGTCCAAGCATACCCCATGTAGTAAACAATTCTGTAATTCCTACTCGTTGAAGAATTTGATTTACATAACCATTATCGTTAAATACAACTCTAAAGATCATTTGAGAAATTAGTGCTGGCATCGCCCAAGGTAAAATTAATATTGCACGCCAGAACTTTCTAAATACTACACGTTTATTATTCAGAATAACTGCCTGAATAAAACCTCCAAAGAAACATGTAAATGTAGCAGCAAAAGCCCAAATTAAAGTCCAGGCGAAAACTTTCCAAAATTGTCCTCCAAAGTCAATTGGTCCTCCTGCTGTTAAACTAAAAATTTCAATAAAATTTTGGAATCCTACCCAACTAACTA
>CBDUWI010000154.1:0-4044 GCA_965370885.1 uncultured bacterium
CGGAATGGACTTACGTAAGAATTGTAGAGCAAAAAATAGTTCTGCATTTGCTGACAATAAGGTTACTTCATATATGACAGAAGTATCATCCAGAGATGAACGTACAGATCTTAATGCAAGTGACAAAATGTCTTTTTTTAAAGAAGAATCACACAGTAAGGTAAGAGTATATATCGATGAATACATGGTACATGTACTAGATATACTATTTATAGTATCTACAGATATAGTAGACTTTAGATATATTATTGATATGATGATTAGTGAGTGGATGGACGATATTTCAAAACATATTGTTATAAGTGCTAATAGTCATAATAGTAATGGTATGAAACATGCTGTATATGGATATAAGAAGTGTAATTACTACTGGTTTCCTGTAAATGGAAATATATGGGATAAACTCAAATATGTAAGTAGAACTAAAGGGTTAAAAGTTTCTGATGCATTCATTCAAGCAATCGTAATGTTTATAAATAAAAGATATGAAGTAGTAAAAGATATGAAGTAGTAAAGTGTACTGAAAAAGTGTAAAACAATATTTAGGTGATATATGTGGTTATAATAACGAGAGATCTAGAATTGTATAAGAAATTACATACAATCAATACTACTATTATACCAAAAGCTTCATATCATATATCATTCAAATATTATTCAAATAGAAATATAGATATACACATGCAATTATGTACTTATGATCATACACATAATAAGACTAATGTATTACATCATAAAAAGTCCAGTATTAGTTTAGATTGTGGTAGTTCTGAAATGTGTGTAGAACTAACTTCAGATAAAGATTTCGATATAAAACGTTCTTTTTCAAAATTGTTAATTAATACTCCAGAAATAGATATAGATACTAAAATTATACTGAGTAATATACAATATAATATACAATATAATATACAGAAAGATGATATTAGCAGAATAGGAAAAGATGGTATTAGCAGAATAGGAAAAGATGGTATTAGCAGAATAGGAAAAGATGGTATTAGTAAAACGCAAGATACGATAGGAATTATTGGAAAGAATACGAATACAGGTCTCGGAGTTATGACATCTGTATATAATAATATTCTTAAAAATATAGACAATATAAAAAATGTGTTAATTATAGACATTCTTGATATAAATAATGTAAAAAGTAGTAATGCTTGTTTAAATGTACACAAATGGATTATAGATAATAATATAAATAAGTTAATAGTTTTCGAACCAGTAAAAGATAATATATGGCATGTTTTAACATATTTAAAAGATAAATTTCCAGATATGAAATTATATGGGGTTCCTATGATAGATATCACTAGAAAAAGTGATATAAATGCTCATAATATCTTCGATGTAGTACTATGTTCTACAATGACTACATATTCAATTCTTAAGAATGAAGGTCTTAACAATTTGCTTTATGTAGGATGGTGTGTTGATACGTCAAAATTTTATCCCAATTTTGATAGATTAAATTATCATAAGAATATTTCTGAATATCCAAGAGCATATTGTCTAGATTCTTGGAAATTTAGATGTAGATTCTTTCATAATGCAGGCTGGGGAGGTAGTGAATGGCGTAAAAATACTGAGTCTGTAGTATTAGCATTTAATGAAGTATGTAAAAAGATGGATTATGTCACATTACACATACATACCCAGAAACCTATAAATGAATACCCAGAATCTATATGTAATATTATTAAGACAAATAATAATATTAAAATAACAGAAGGAGATCTATCTTTTAATGAAGTAGCAGAAATGACTAGGAGTGCTGATGTATCAGTCTTACCATCAAGATGGGAAGGACTTGGAATACCTTTATATGAGTCATTAGCATGTGGAGTACCTGTTATAACAGTAGACAACTATCCCATGAACGAGATAGTATCTCATAATCACAATGGTTTATGTTGCGAATATAAGGAAGTTAAAATCTCAAATAATCCGTCACCATTAAATGTGTCTGCTGAAGTTATAGTAAAAGATTTAACAAGGAAAATGTGTTATATAGCAGATATCGATAATAGAGATAAATTATATAACATGAGTATGGCATCTATAGAAACTATAAAAGATAGGTATACTATTAATCATCTTACTAATATGTTAAAGTCTGCATTAGGACTTTCAAATAGTACTGTACTATTTATTGCAGAATATTACTATCCGTTTAAAGGCGGTGCAGAAAAGAGTATTCACAATATATTAAAAACTCTTAGAAGCTATGGGTATGACTGTTTTGGGATGTGTTACAGAAGTAATAACGGTATTTCTTATAGTTCTAGAAATAGACATATAATAGATGGAATAGAGGTACTTACATATCCAAAAAGTGATATTAGTAATGTAATATCAGAAGTCAATCCTGACATAATCCTAACTCAACTAAATATATCAGACAACGTAGTAAAAATAGCTAATAAAATGAATATACCTTCAATTCTTTTTATAAGAAGCTTTGCTGAAATTATATGCGGTTCTAATATAAATAACTGCGATAAAGACTTGTTAGAATGTAATTGTATATGCAATAGTTCAACAAATGTTATTAAATCAAACTATGAATTATTTGAGAATGTAACATCTATCATTGTAAACTCAAAATATTCATGTGATGTAGTTGAAAAGATTTATAATAAGCCATGTGATATATTATATCCTACATTTGAAAGTGTTGATATAAAGGAATATAATAATAATGGATATATATTATTTATCAAACCGACCTTAATAAAAGGTGTTAAGATCGTTATTGATATTGCTAGAAAAATGAAAAATAAAAAATTTCTGATAGTAGGAGAAGTAAATAAAACACACTTATCTATTATGAATTCTATACATAATATCATTCATATACCTCATATAGACGGTACTAATAACATGAACGAATTATATTCTGGTGCATCAGTTGTAATAGTTCCTTCTGTAATACTTGAAGGATTCGGAAGAGTTCCTATAGAAGCAATGTTAAATGGAGTTCCTGTTATTTCAAGTAATCGTGGTGGTTTGAAAGAATCAAACTATGCAGGTATAGTTATACAAGATTATAATAATATAGATGAATGGGTTATGCAGATAAATAAGGTATTAGGCGATAAAGACTATAATAAAATATTAAGAGATAGATGTCTAGAATTTTCTAAAATATTTATCTATGAGCCAATTGACATTATTAACATTATTGAAAAAATACTAGATATGAAAGATGTAAAATATGTACAAAATATATAGGAGATGTAAAATATGTATAAAATATATAGGAGATGTAAAATATGTATAAAATAGACATAAATCCTGTTATAGATATGGTTACATCAATTGTTAATACGAATGTAAGTGTAGCAGACTTTATCCGCTATAAATACGTACATCGTTATTTAAAAATGTCAAGAGAATTGCCTGTTAATATAGATATAGATAAAAAGTTATCTTGTCTTGATGCAGGATGCGGAAATGGGGATTTTTTTAAGTATATCCAAAATATAGGTTATGTACCTATTGGAATTGATATGAACGTGTCAAATCCTAAAATGAATATTCATAAAGAAGATATGTGTCATACATCTTTTAATAATAATACATTTGATGCAATTGTATCTATTGATTCTTTATATGTAGAGCCATTAGATGTATTTAAAGAGTTCTATAGAATCTTAAAAACAGGTGGTTGTGTCGTAATTCATGCTCCATTACCTTCATCAGTACAAAAACATGTACTAGATGATGAACTAAATCAACAAAATAAGTCTAATGAAAATACTGGAAATGTTAGAAAATCTACAGATTACGAACGTATTCATCGACAATGGTATGATTTTGGAGAGTTAATATCAGTTGCTGAAGATATAGGATTTAATATAGTAGGAGAATATTCTGCATGGGGTCTGTTCGAGACATTTGCGTATGATATAGAACGATTGTATTATTCTCAAAACAATCTTATAAGATATATTGCAATATTACTAACCGTAATTGATGACATATATCCACATAAAGAATATAAACGTCCTATTGGTTGTATAACAGTTTTAAGGAAGTAGA
>CBDUWI010000155.1:0-4004 GCA_965370885.1 uncultured bacterium
AATCGAGACCTCTACAAGCTTTTTAGAGTTGTTAGATAATAAATCCCCAACGATAAAACAATGGTCTATCGACTTATCTTGGTTCATAATAGCTTCTTGTCTAATTCTTGTTGAATTACAGATTTCATCAATGATTTCAATATTATTATATATTTCTTTTGCTTTTTCGCTTATTCGATAAATATCGAAAATACTCATCGTCGTTTGATTAGTTAAAGCTATTTTATTATTACTAAGATTTAACCTTTTTAATTCGTCAATAGTTTCAATTACATAAACACTTTTACTTATCCCTTTTGCCGATTCACTTTCAGGATGTTTGTGGATCCCAATATAAATTACACTATAACCATTTTGAATAAATTCCATAATAGTTTCTTGACTTTTTACAACATCTTTACACGTTGTATCAATAATTGATAATCCCTTGTTTATAGCTTTTGTGTAAACTTCGGGACTAACCCCATGAGCAGTAAAGATTACAGTCCCACTTTCAATCTCATCTAATAATTGTAATCTTGTTTTATGTTCATCATAAAGCGTAATAAAACCCATATTAGAAAGAGAATCTACGATTCCTTTATTATGGATTACCATCCCTAAAACATAGATCGGGGTTTTTATTGACAAATCGTTTAGATTTGTTATTGTATTAATGGCATTTACAACACCGTGACAATATCCTCTTGGAGTTATTTTAATAGTTTTCATAATATCACCCAATCCTATTATATAATAAATCAAATGATTTGGAAATGTTATGTTATTATAGTATAATTAAGCAAGGAGAGATACTATGAATATTAAACAAAATTACATCTTAAAAGCAATAAAATCTTTAGGGTTTAAAGACTACACTGAGGTTCAAAATCTTGTTATTCCAAAAGTATTAAAGGGTAACGATATTATCGCTTGTAGTCAAACAGGAACGGGTAAAACCCACGCTTTTTTGTTACCGATTTTTGAAAAATTAGATTTAGAAAATCATGATGTGCAAGTTTTAATTACAGCACCAACAAGAGAACTTGCGGAGCAAATATATAATAATGCACAATATATCGCAAAGCATAGTGATACTTTTATTGATATAAGAAAATACACAGGTGGCTCAAACCGTAATAAAGAGATTGCAAGATTAAAAAAATCACAACCAATGATAGTCATAGGTACTCCTGGTAAAATTAAAGATTTAGCGATAACCGAAAATGTATTAAATGTATTTAAAGCGAAAGTATTTGTGATTGATGAAGCAGATATGTCGCTAGAAATAGGGTTTTTAGAAGATATTGATCAAATTGCTAAATTAATGAATAAAGATTTACAAATGATGGTCTTTAGCGCAACTATTCCCGAAAAAATCAAACCCTTTTTACGTAAATATATGAATGATCCAAAAGAAATAAATATTAAACCAAGAGAATTATCAAGTTTAAACATTGAACATATTTTAATTCCCGTAAAAAGTAAAGATAATAAAACAATATTACTTGATTTATTAAAAAGTATTAATCCTTTTATCGCGATTATATTTTGTAATAGAAAAGAAACTGTTGATGAAGTAGTTTCATTCCTAAATTCAAATTCTTATAAAGTAGCGAAACTACACGGTGGTATTACTCCAAGAGAAAGAAAACAAATAATGACCCGCATCAATAAAGCGGAATTTCAATATATCGTTGCCTCAGATATCGCAAGTAGAGGAATAGATATTGACGGTGTCAGTCACGTTATAAACTATGAATTACCAAGGGAAATGGAATTTTATGTTCACCGTACAGGTAGAACAGGAAGAGCTAGTTATGAAGGACAAGCTATAAGCTTCTTCAGACCAAACGATGGTGCTTATATTGACTTTATTGAAAGTAAAGGAATTAAGATTAACTATAAAGATATTAAAAATAATGAATTAGTTACTCGAAGAGAAAGAAATGAAAGAGTTAAAAGAGTTCATACAGTTAAACAAGTTTATGGTGACGCTTTGAATGTAAAAAGAAGAAACGCAAAAGTAAAACCAGGATATAAGAAAAAATATAGTGCAGAAGTAAAAAGAGCACAAGCGAGAACAGTTAGAAAAAAATAAGGAGGACTCGATGTTAAAAATAGGATCTCATGTCTCACTAAAAGGTGATGAGATGCTCCTTGGTAGTGTTAAAGAAACAATTAGTTATAATGCTAATAGCTTTATGATCTATACAGGAGCACCACAAAATACCATTAGAAAATCAACAGATTTAATGAGAATATTAGAAGCAAAAGAGTTAATGAAAGAACATAATTTAAGTATGGATAATGTTGTTGTTCATGCACCATACGTTATGAATTTAGCAAATGGGGATCCGGAAAAACGTGATTTCGCTGTTAAATTCTTAACAAGCGAAATCGAAAGAACTGCGGCTATCGGTGCTAAACAAATAGTACTTCACCCCGGAGCTCACGTTAAACAAGGGGCAGACATTGGTATTAAATATATTATTGAAGGGTTAGATCAAGTTATTGAAAATACAAAAGATTTAAATGTCTTAATAGCACTAGAAACAATGGCTGGTAAAGGTACGGAAATCGGCAGATCATTTCAAGAGTTAGCACAAATCATTTACGGTGTAAAAGATAATTCAAAATTAAGTGTTTGTTTTGATACTTGTCATACACATGATTCAGGTTATGATACAAAAACAGATTTTGATAATGTCATTAAAGAATTTGATGAAATTATCGGGAAAGAAAGAATTAGTGTATTTCACATAAATGATTCGAAAAATGATAAATTCGCTAGCAAAGATCGCCATGAAAATATCGGGTTTGGTTTTATCGGATTTGATGCCCTAAATTATATAGTTCATCATCAAGATTTTGAAGATATACCTAAGATATTAGAAACACCATATGTAACGAAAACACCTGACTCTAAAGATAGAGTTTTCCCTCCTTATAAAGAGGAAATTGAGATGTTTAGAAATCAAGTATTTGATGAAGATATCTTAAATAAAATCAGAAAAAAATGAGTATATCGAGAGATATGCTCTTTTATTTCGTATGATGGTTGACAATTAACTAAATAACTGTTAAAATATAAATAAATTAATAGTATTAATATAAAAGTAAAGAAGGTATTATATGAATCTTTTGGAAATGAAATCCCGAATGCTAGGTTTGGATGAATTAGTAAGAACTATATACCCTAACGATTCTTTTGATTGCGTTATAGTAGGTGGGAGTGCACTTATATTGTTAAAAATTATTCCGAGAGGAACACTAGATGTAGATGTTTTAGAAATATCTAAAAAGGTAGAGGATCTTTTTGGTGCTTTTGATTTTAATACTAGAGTGAAATCATTATTATTTTGTTTTCCTTATAGCTATCAAAATCGATTACAAAAAGTGAGAATGGATACAAAAGTAATTCAATATTATATACCAGCAATCGAGGATCTTATTGTATCAAAGTTGTATGCATATCGAAAAAAAGATGTTGAAGACATAGAAAACATTGTTAAGAGTGGAAGATATGATTCTACTCTATTAGCAGCATCAATAAGAGATGCTAAGGATTCAGCACTTAATGACACCAGATATAATGAAATGGTGAGTTTATATAAAAAACACTTTATAAAGGAATGATAGTATGAGAACACAAAGTTTTAATAATTTTTTAAAAAACTATGCAAAAAGTATGAACTCAAAACATACATTGAGTTTATTTAAGAATGAGCAGTTTGTTAAAGAAGATTCAAGACTGTTGACAGTATTTACTTTTTATGTCCTTTTTAACAATGATGTTGCTCAGTACTTGTTTGAAAAGAAAGCCAAGCTTCCAAAACTGTATGAAGAGTACAATAATTATAAAAACAAGTATTTTGGACTAGAATTGGAATTCTTAGGAAATTACGTGCAAAAATTAGATAAGGTTGTTGCACTTAGCCAACTATATACTTCCTATATGAAGCTAAGAGTTAATAAAAGAAAGACAATTAAAGATTCTTATTACGGAGTTATTCATATACTTC
>CBDUWI010000156.1:0-3914 GCA_965370885.1 uncultured bacterium
ACTGTAATCTCATTACACTTGAAGAAGGAGTTTTCTTAAACATATTTGATAAAATTATAATTTATATTATACACCAAATAAATTCATTTGTGAATTGTCAGGCAAATCTTCAAAAGCATATAACATTTATAATTTAGTAAATAGTGTTTTTGAAATACTTGTTCTTTCTTTTACATCATCTTTTGATTTAAATGGTTTTTCTTTTCTTGCTGCAATTACTGAGTTCGCTACGGTAGGTCCAAGTCCATCAACTGCGATAAAAGGAATAATTAAAGATAAATTATCTTCAGCGACAATAAAATTAAATGCTTCTGATTTATGGATATCGATTGGTTTAAATCTAAATCCTCTTTTTAACATTTCTCTTGCTAGTTCTAATACAGTATATTGTCTTTTTTCAGTATCCGTCGCTCTTAAACCTTTTGCTTCAATTTCTTTCATTTTACTATCTATTGCAGCTTCGCCGCCAACTAAGGCATAGACATCAAAATCATTTGCTCTTTTACTAAAGTATGCTGAGTAAAATAAGATAGGTTTATATAACTTAAACCAAGCTATTCTTAAAGCCATTATAACATAAGCTGTCGCATGAGCTTTTGGGAACATATATTTAATTTTTCCACAACTCCAAATATACCATTCAGGTATTTTGTTTTGTTTCATTATTAATTTGTAACCTTCCCAAGCATCTTTATCTACTGATGGTTTTCCTTTTCTAATAAATTCCGCTATTTCAAAAGCAACATCGTCTTTCATTCCGGCATTTATTAAATAAACCATAATATCATCACGACATCCAATTACTTCTTTAAAAGGTACTTTACCATATTTTGTGTTTGTCCCAGTTACTAACGTCGCTGCATTATTTAACCAAACATCAGTACCATGACTTAATCCTGATATTTTAACGATATCAGCAAAAGTTTGCGGTCTAGAATCCTTTAACATACTTCTTACAAAACTAGTTCCCATTTCCGGAATACCAAAACTAGCAACATCACTTTTGATATCTTCAGGGTTTAACCCGATAATTTTTGTTGAGTTTAATAATTTATAAACTTTAGGATCGTCAACAGGTATTTCAACTGCTTCTCTAAATGGAAAATCTATTGGACTTGCTTTCACAAAATCCATTAAATATTTAATCATTGTTGGATCATCATGCCCAAGAACATCTAATTTGAATAAATTATCTTCAAATGAATGATAATCAAAATGAGTAGTTTTCCAGGTTGAAGTTACATCATCAGCTGGAAATTGAATTGGTGTAACATCATATATTTCTTTATAGTTAGGCACGACAACAATCCCACCAGGATGTTGTCCTGTAGAACGTTTTACACCAGTAATTTGTAAAGCTATTCTTTCAATTTCCGCTTTACGCATTTTAAGATTTTTCTTTTCTAAATATCCTTTGACATAACCAAAAGCAGTTTTATCAGCAACAGTCGATATCGTTCCGGCTCTAAAGGTTCTTTCTTGACCAAAGATTTGTCTAATATATTCATGAACTACAGGTTGATAATCCCCTGAAAAGTTTAAATCAATATCAGGAACTTTATCACCTTTAAATCCTAAAAATGTTTCAAAGGGAATAGAATGTCCATCTTTATTCATTGTTGCTTCACATAGCGGACATTGTTCTAACGGTAAATCAAATCCGCTTTCAACGTTGTCTAATAATGATTGTAGTTTGATTTCAGCTTCATTCATACTATATTTCAATTTTTCTTCATTAGTCATTTTAAAAGAAGAAAAATGGCATTTAGGGCAAACATAATGCGGTGGTAAAGGATTTACTTCCGTAATATTCATTAAAGTAGCTACTAAACTACTTCCAACGCTCCCACGGCTACCTACTAAATATCCTTCATCTAAAGACTTTTTCACTAAAAGATGTGAAATATAGTAAACTGTTGAAAATTTATTTTCTGTTATACTTTTTATTTCTTTTTCAATTCGGTCTTTAACAATTAAAGGTACGATATTTCCATAAATTTCTTTTGATCTATCACTGACCATCTTAATTAATTTATTTTCAATACTCGGAATTCCTTCTAAAGAAAGGAAATCATCTGTCGGTACATATAACTCAGGTTTAAAGGCTTCAACAAATTCAATTTGATCACTAATTATGTTTGTATTTTTTACTACAACATTATAAGCAGTTTCTTCATCTAAAAAAGAAAATTCTTCTAACATCTCTAGTGTTGTTCGAAAATATTGGCTGGGGATATCATTAAATCTAGCTAGAGGATGTAACCCGCCACCTACTTTAGGAGTTTGTGTATAAATTGCTCTAAACTTTACATCAGATTCCAATATATGATGAACATCACCAGTTGCAACAACAGGGATGTTTAACTCTTGACCAACTTTGATAATAGCTTGAATAGTTTGTGTTATAATCGCGATTGCATTATCCATATTTTCTTCTAAATGAGCATAATCAACTAAAGGTTGTATTTCTAAATAATCATAATATTTAGCAGCTTCTTTCATTTCTTCATAGCTTTTATTTAAAGCTATTTCAAAGAAATGACTATTCATACAACCACTTCCGACAAGTAATCCTTCGCGATATTTATCAAGTACTGATTTTAGTATTTTAGCTTCTTTATAGAAATTATCTGTATTAGCAATACTTGATATTATAAAGAGATTTTTTAATCCAATTTCGTTTTTCACTAAAATGTTGATATGTTTAGAAATTGCATGTTTATAAGCATCAGTATTTCCCGCTAATTTGTTTAAATCTTTAATATTACTAATCCCTTTTTTCTTAGCCTCTCTTAACATGTGGAGAAAAATATCCGCAGTTGCTTGCGTATCATAAATAGCTCGATGGTGTTGAACAAGTTCAACTTTGAAAAGTCTAGCAACTGCTTTTAGATTAAATCTTTTTAAATCGTTTGAATAACAATTTCGCGCAATTTGTAAAGTATCAATTGCAGTTAATTCTTTGTCGTATAAATTAAAATCTTTTAAAGCTTTATTAATGAATCCAATATCAAAATGAGCATTATGAGCAACCATAATTGTATTTTTAAAGAACTCTTTAAAATCTTTAATTACATTATCAATAATCGGTGCTTCTGCTACATCACTATTTTTAATTGATGTTATTTTAGTAGTAAGTGCAGACAATTTTCTTTCAGGGTTAACGTAAGTTTGGTATTCTGCAACAATTTGATTATTTTTAATTTTTAATGCAGCAATTTCAATAATTTTATCAAAGTTAACGCTTAAACCTGTTGTTTCAATATCAAATACAGTGTAAACTGCATCATCAAAAGGCATATCTATTGGATTATTCACAATTAATAATCCTTTTTCATCAACGAAAGTAAACTCAGCACCATATATTGGTTTTATCTTTTTATCTTTTGTTGCTTTAAAAAACTCAGGAAAAGCTTGAACATTGGAGTGATCTGTTAAAGCAATAGCTTTATGTCCCCATTTTTTAGCAGTTTCAACATAATCTCTAATAGATGTTATTCCATCTAAAGTAGACATTTTTGAATGTAGATGTAGTTCAATTCTACGTTCTTTTTCTAAGTCTTTTCGGTTATCTCTAGCGCTAACAAATTTAGTTCTTTGAATTACATTTGCTGTGATTGATACTTCATCATTGTAAGTATCAAAGGAAGCATAACCAGAAACTTTTATACCCATACCTGCTTTAGTTTTACTTAGAAAATCTTTTTCAACTGAATTCTTTACGAATTTCTTAACATAAACACTATCGTCTTCATCGCTGACAATAAAGGAAAATAAATGTGTATCACTATTTATTCGACGATAATCCATTCTGACAACTTCACCTTCAAAAACGAAAAAAGCTTTATTATCAATCGATTTGTACTCAATTAAATCATTCTCTGTTACTGGAATTTCCGATATTTTCTTTTTAG
>CBDUWI010000157.1:0-3914 GCA_965370885.1 uncultured bacterium
TTTTCCATATCGGAATGTTTGAAAATTGCTTTATCAGCTTTACTTAATCTAACGCCATCAATGATAGATGCATGATTTAACGAATCACTAATAATTAAATCACCCTTATCAACGATTGCTTGTATCGCACCGATATTACAATTGAGTCCTGACTGGAAGCACATTACTGCATCCTCATGCTTGAATTCTGCGAGGATGTCTTCAAGTTTCCCAATTATATCTTGATTTCCAACGATAGTTCTAACTGCTCCAGCGCCTGCCCCGTACTTATTAACAGCATCAATAGCTGCTTTTTTTACTCGTGGGTGATTAGCTAAACCTAAATAATTATTACTTGATAAATTTACAACTTCTTTACCATTTAAATTTATTACATTATCGCAAGGTCCATAATTTATTGGTAATTCACGATATACTCCATCTGCTTTTAATTTTTCAATTTTATCTTTTAAAAATTTTAATTCATGATTACTCATCAAATCACTCCCCTGGAATTAAAACTATTTTACCACTGTTTCCACTACCCATAATATCCATTGCTTTTTGAAACTCACTTAATTTAAAAGTATGAGTAATGATTTTATCTAAATCTAACATATCATTATCAATCAATTCTTTAACTTGATTCCATGTTTCATAGATTCTTCTACCAACTACTCCATATATATTCAGCCCTTTAAAAACAACATCGTTAGCTAGATCGATTTCAATATCTTTACTAGGAATTCCTAGTAAAGATAATCCGCCACCCTTTTTAACGTATTTAAATGCTTGTTCTATTGCGTGTTTATTACCGCTAAATTCACCAACAACGTCCGCACCACGGCCATTTGTTTCTTCTAGTACTCTCGCAATAACGTCTTCTTTATGAGGATTAATTACAATGTCAGCTCCAAGTTCTTTAGCTAACTTTAAACGATATTCATTTACTTCTACTGCAATTATCTTTTTAGCTTTATAAGCTTTAGAGACATTAACTGCCATTAAGCCAATAGGACCACAACCAGTTACAACAACATCTTTTCCTTCAATTGGAAAATGTGCCATCGTATGAACTGCATTTCCAAGTGGTTCTTGAACACTTAAATGTAAAGGATTAGCATCTTTACTATTGATAAAACAATTCATTGCGGGAATTTTTACATATTCCGCAAAACAACCATCAGTGTCAACACCAATGATTTTTGTGTTTTCACAAATATGTCCTTCCCCTCTTAAGCAAAACTCGCATGTACCGCAAATTATATGCGTTTCAGCACTAACAATATCACCAAGTTTTACATTTGAAACATTTTTACCAATTTTAACTATTTCACCACTAAACTCATGTCCAGCAGTAAATGGTAATTTAAGTCTTTTTTTAGCCCAGTCATCATAAACATAGATATGATAATCTGTTCCACATACACTAGTATAATCTACTCTAACTAATACTTCGTGATCATCTAAATCACTTGGTATCTTTTTCTTTGTTAAAGTTAAACCGATTCCTGGTTTATCTTTAACCACACACATCATTAAGGTGTCAAAATTATCTCCCATTTTATTACTCCTTTATTTCTGTCTTTTGCAATCGCTTTCATCAACCATAATTATATCATAATAAAATATTAATTGAAAAGTTTTAAAGAAAATAATTCATAAAAAAAATAATGATATTAATCATTATTTTTTAAAAAGAATTTTCTTCCCTAGCCTTAAGATAAATCTTTCCTAAAATAGTTGTTAAAATTTTTTTGGAATAAACCCCAACGTCTTAACCCGTCTCTTTTATACAAAACAATTATCTCACTTTACAAAAGAGAAATCAAGAGAAATCAGTTACTTTACAAATAGGGGATTATTCTAATTTAAACCACTTAATTATAATAGCGTAAGTAGTTATACCTTTACAAATAAACATTTTTATTAATTAACTGCCATATTTTAGAAAATGTAAAAGTCTATTAGCTGCTTCGAATGCTAATTTATATCTTCTATCCTTTTGATAGAACTCAGTAATCATCATTGTCGCAACATCAATGACTTCTCCATCATCACTTTGAAATCCATGATTAATAATCTCTTTTAGATTTTTTTCATATTTAGTTTTATCCATATGCTTATCGTCATATCTCATCTTTATTAACTCGAAAAACAATGTTGCTTTTCGTGATTGTGTAATAGCTCTTGTTTGTGTATATTCTTCATGCATTTTATAAAACTCAACATCATTTCTTTTTTCAACAGCAACATCCATCTTTAAATAATAATATGTATTTGCAAATGGAGGTTCGACTAAATCGAGATATTCTTCTGCTAACTTAAATTCTTTATTGTAAACTGCTAAGTATCCTAAATAAGTATTACATCTGTTTTCTAAATCTTTAACATCATATTTTATCGCGAAGTTTTTAACTTTTTGGTAAAGATCTTTTGCTAGCTTAAAACGATGAATTCTAATATAGTCATATGCTAAACGAGTTCTAACTCTCATAGCTCTTATATAATTGGTTTCGATTTCATATTGAGTAATCGCTTCATCAGCTATCACTTTTGCATCCACATATTTATTAGCTTTACTTAATGTAATAGCGTAATACTCTTTAATTAATATACTCAATCTTGTTTCACCAAAAGATAAAGCTTTTTCAAAAGATAATCTACTATCTCTATAATATTCCTGATTTATATAGTCTAATCCTTTAATAAAGAAAAACAATTGTTTTTGTTCATCATTAAAATACTCAAGATAATTAGCATAATATTCTAATAATATGCACTCGGAAACATAGGTATTAGATAATTTATAGTATAAACAACGAATAATTTCATAATTGACAACTTCAGTGCTATACCGATACACATTATCATCTTTTTCTAATTCCTCAATTTCTATTTTTGCTTTATCATATTCATAATAAAAAAGGTGTTTATAAATACTTTCATATTTCTTATTAAAATCATTCGTTAATTCCTCACTAAAATGAAATTGTAAGTCAAGAATAAGAAAAATTTCATCAATTGTAGCTAAATTAGCAATGATTTTTCCTTTTTCGATATTAGAGATTAATGTATGGGAAATATTAACTCTCTCTGCAAGTGCTCTTAGTGAATAACCTAACTTAACTCTTTGAATTCTAATTATTAATCCAAGTACTTTAATATTTTCTTTACGAGAGTATACTGATTCGTGCATTTAATCACCTCAACTACTATTCTATTAAAAAATAATGTATTTTACAATACATTATTTTTTATGCTTTAATTAGATTTTTATTGATAATGTAAATTACAATCTCATTCCACCATTAACACTTAAAACGTGTCCTGTAACATAAGATGCTTCATCACTTGCTAAAAATAATACTGCGTTTGCAATTTCTTCAGGTTGTCCTAATCTTTTTAACATTGTCATCTTTGCAAATTTTTCTAATAAATCTTCTGGAACTGTTTTTAAAATATCAGTCATTACATATCCAGGAGATACAGCGTTTACTCTAACTGGTACTCCTTTACGGGCAAATTCTTTTGCCCATGATTTTGTTAGACCAATCATTCCAGCTTTTGTAGCAGCGTAATTTGCTTGGCCAATATTTCCATATTCACCAACAACACTTGATATGTTTATTATTGATCCTCCTCCTTGTACTTCCATATGAGGACCAATATATCTAACTAAGTTAAATATTCCTTTTAAATTAACATCAACAACTAAGTTCCATTGTTCATCCGTCATTTTTCTTGTCATTGCGTCTCTAGTAATTCCGGCGTTATTTACTAATATATCTATCCGTCCATATTTCTTAACAATTGCATTAAAGAAATTATTGCATGCATCAGTATTTGATACATCTAAAATATATCCAGTAACGTTATCGTTTTTATATGACAAATCTGTCATATCAGCAACGATAACTTTTGCTCCTTCTTTG
>CBDUWI010000158.1:0-3907 GCA_965370885.1 uncultured bacterium
TATAAAAGTGAATGATGATGATATTGAAATCACATTATCATGTTTAGATGCATCAAATTATATTTTGGAAACAATTAAAAATAGGGTAAGCGGTATTGTTTTCTTTAGCGCAACACTCTCTCCTATTGATTATTATGTTAAACTTATTACTCATGGAGAAGGTAAAAATATAAAAATACCATCTCCGTTTAAACAATCTAATCTAGGATTGTTTATTGATGGTTCAACGAGTACTAGGTTTAAAGATAGAAATAGAAGTATAACAAATATAATAGATTCTATATATGCATTGGCTGAGACGAAAATTGGTAATTATATAGTATTTTTCCCATCGTATGTTTATCTAAACATGGTCTTAGAGGAGTTTAGTGATGAAGAGTATACTTTGTTAATTCAAACGCGAAATATGTCTCTAAAAGAGAGAAACTCAATGTTAAAGCAATTTAATGAAGTAGGAGAAACATCAAAAATAGGATTTTTCGTATTAGGTGGAAGTTTTAGCGAAGGAATTGATTATATTGGTGATATGTTAAGTGGTGTTATAATAGTTGGAGTAGCACTACCACAATACAATAAATATAATGAAATATTAAGAAATCATTTTGATGAGGAATTTGCTGAAGGTTTTGATTATGCCTATACTTATCCGGGGATGAATAAAGTTATTCAAGCGGTAGGAAGAGTTATTAGATCAGAAGATGAAATTGGCGTAGCTATTCTTTTTGATGATCGCTATTCACATAATAAGTATAAAGATCTTTTTCCTTTAAATTGGAGTCATCATAAATTTATTGAAAAAGGACAATATCTACAAACATTTTTAGATGATTTTTGGAAGAAACAAAAAAAGTAGTAAAATAATTTTCTTAATGATACAATATTGTTTAGGAGTGATTAATTTGAAGATTACAAAAAGGTTAGAATTTAAGTATTTGATTAGTTATCTTGATTACTTACAGATAGTTAATTTTATAAAATTGATAATGAATCACGATAAACATGGAAGTGATGATGCTTATAATGTAACGAGTATTTATTTAGACGACTTAATGTTTTCAGGAGCTAGTGATAAAGCTTTTGGGAATGAAACGCATAAGAAGTATCGGATAAGATATTATAATGAAAAAGCTATTAAGAAATTAGAATTAAAGATAAAACAAGGTGTTGAATCAATAAAATATTCTACTTCAATTAACGAAGAAGTTTACCAAGCTATTCTCAATCAGGATTTGAATGTGCTTGAAAAGCATTTCGATGATGATTTGATTAGAAGATTCACATTAGATATGTTGAAAAATTTATTAGCTCCTACCTGTTTTATAAAATATTCTCGGGAAGCTTATAAAGATGGACAAGATAATTTAAGAATTACTTTTGATCATTCGCTATGTGGAGAACGTTTCTCCTTAGATGAAACTGATATCGATTTTAAATTAATCAAGGATACATCGCTTATACTTGAGATTAAATATGAAAAGTATTTGCCAAAAACAATAAAAGAGCTATTGAAAGAAATTAACTTAAATCAAATTGCTTATTCCAAGTATTTTATGGGATTTGACAGTATTGCACTATAGGAGGAATTAATATGTTAGTTACGTTTTTAGAAATTTTCGGACAGGATGTAACAGATTTATATACATCTCAATCAGTTTCATTAACAGCTATTGTTTTTAATGTTCTTAGTGTTTTTTCATTAAGTTTAATTATTCTCTATACTTATAAGAAAAGTTATCAAACAACAGTGTATAATCGTAGTTTTGCGATTAGTTTACCAATATCAGCTATGGTAACAAGTATTATTATCATTTCTGTTTCATCAAATATCATTTTATCTTTAGGGATGGTCGGAGCACTTTCAATTGTTAGATTCCGTACTGCCTTAAAAAATCCATTTGATACAGTATTTATGTTTTGGGCAGTTGGACTTGGTATTACTAGTGGTGCAGGATTGTTGTTAGTTGCTTTAATATCAACTGTAATTATCTCTGTAGCAATCTTTTTGCTTATAGCTCTAGAAGTATTTGTTTCATCTTATTTCTTGATTATAAGAGCAACTAGCGTTGAAGATGAAGAAAATATTTTAGATGAAGTAAAAGAAATATACGGAAAATTCACTTTAAGAAATAAAACGATAAAAGAGAATCAATTAGATTTAACGCTTGAAGTTAGATCAAAGAATAAAAAGTACACTGAAATCAACAGGTTAAAAGAAATAAAAAGTATTAAAAGTATTGTTCTTTTATCTCATCAAGGGGATTATATTTCCGAATAATGAGTAGCCTGATTATTAGAAGACTGTTGATTTTCTTATTTGTAGGTACGACATTATTTACTTTAGAAATAGCAACTGAAGAAACACTATTATTAAATCTTCCTTCTCACGAAGATGTGATTGAAAGTATTTTGGATAAACAAAAACAAGAAGAAGAAATTCAAGAAGAGCTGGATAAATCAATTTCAAGAGACCAGAATCAAGATTATCTTGATTTATTTAATCATTCTGTTAGGCATACTTTTATCATTGAATTCACTCAAGAAGAATGGGATGGATTAATAGATGACATGATATCGTATAATGATATGTTTGGAAGTTACCGAAGTAATAATTATCGTAATGTTACAGTTACTTATGTTTCTGATGATGATGTTTTTACAATTGAGGATGTTGGATTTAGAAGTAAAGGAAACATTTATTCTCGGTATTTACCAGTTGATCAGTATGGTAGCGTTCGCGAAATTCATTTCATGTTAAAATTTAATGAAATATTTGATTTAGAAGAAAATACTTTAGAATATGATGCTTTGAAAACAAGAGAAGTTTTTGATATAGAACAATTATTATTTAAATGGAACAATCAAGGTGATAGATCATATTCGAATGAAGTGTTTGCTCATGAGATGTTTGATCAAATTGGAGTAGTAACACCAGAGGCAAGTTTTGCAGAAGTCAAAATAGTTATCGATGGTGTAGTCGAATTGGTAAGTTTTTATAATATATTCGAACATCTTGATGAAGAATTTATTCGCAAGTCTTTACAAGATACACCTACACAAGAAGTAGGGGATTTATATAAAGGGACATGGTTTGGATCTCTAGAACCTATTTTTGATACTAGTTTAATTGGGGTAAGAGATTGGGAAACAAACTACCGCCCAGTATATGGACTAGAAACTAATGTGAATAAACTTGAATATAGTAATTTGATTTTATTTACTTATGGACTGAATAAACCCGATTTAACTGAAAGACAAGAATACTTAGAAACAAATTTCAATATTGATAGTTATATTAGATCTATGGCAATGAATGTTTTATTAGGAAACCCTGATGATTATCGGTCAAATTCAAATAATTTCTATCTCTACTTTGATGAAAATGATTATTTGACATATATTCCTTTTGATTATGATAATTCAATGGGAAGTGGTTGGAATGGATTACCTGCTTTTATTGATTATAGTTTAGGGAACGATATATATGAATGGGGAGTATTTCCTTGGAATAATTTTGGAGCTCCATTAACAAATAATCTATTTGAATATGATGAATATCGAATATTATATGAAGATTACCTAATGCAATTTATTGAAGAAGGAATTTACTCTGTAGAGTCTTATTCTGAACTCTTTAATGTTGTCAACAGATTGTATGGCGGTCAATTTAATATGGTTAATGATAAAGTAGGGTACATAAATGTCAAAACACAAGTTGTGACTAATCAAGTTGAATATTATAGAAACTTAAGATAGAAATAGAGAAAGTTTCTCTATTTCTATTTGGTATTTAAAATCAAAGTTTATCTTAAATTCACTTAATTTTTAAGGGAAAATATGGTATATTATGTAAAACAAATGATTTATTAAAATAAAATGGCAGCACAAATAATTATAAATAAAATAAAAG
>CBDUWI010000159.1:0-3879 GCA_965370885.1 uncultured bacterium
AACCACATAAATTGCACTATCAAAATAAGAATAATCATTATCTAAATATAGTTTTTGATGCATTAAATCTGGATAGATTGATTTATAATTTTCTACTAAGTCTAAAATATATGTCCAATGATCAATCCAATATCCTTCCGCAAAACTAGCTTCGAAGTTTTGTTTTGAATGCTTAAATACTTTGTCAAATAATTCGTTATCAGTTAAACTCAAACTAATTTTTAAATTTGAAATTGTATTTATAAGTCTACCCGGAGTAAATTTCTCCATTAAAAGATTAAGCATAACTTTATCTTCCGGAAATAATTCATTTACAAGTTCTTTAACATATTCTTTATCTTCTATCTCAAATGTTGATCCATCAATTGATAATGGATTGTACCCATCAACTTGGATAAATGAAGCAAACATTTTCATATTGAAATCTTCGACTAGTGGGTTTAAAGAAACGTCGTTTCTTCTGTTTTGACAAACATCTCTAAAGCTTCCGTTCCCTTGGGAATAAAACTCTGGAGCTAAAGTGAAGAAATTATAATCTCTTTCTAGATCACCGTGTCTTCTCGAATATAAATGATATACAAAATTTTTGTCTTCACCATTTAGAATCATTGGATACCCGCCTCTTAATAAATTATCCAAATAATTCTGTTTTATATACTCATCAAAAATCGGGAAATTTGTTTCAGTTAAAACTTCACTCAATATATCCTCGATAACGTCATATGCTTCTTTTCTTTTTGCATCTAAATAGTCTGAACTAGTGATTTTTTTAGCCATATTAACCAATAGTTCTTCACTATGTGTATTCCCAATAACCGTATTGATTCTCTTTGTTTCACCTTTTTTTAACTTAAATTTGACTCCTGTAAACCCCACAGGAATTTTATTAGCTGTTACTTGTTCTTTTTTATATAATTCTTCTATAGAATTTTTCTCAAATCCCCTAGCAAATTTCTTAGTAGTATCATAATCAAAAACAATATTACTATCAACAATAGGTTTCACTAACTTACCAGCAAAAGAAGAAACATAAAAGTTCCCTGCAACAGACTCTTTTATTTCAGCAGAGTCCTTTGTAGATGATCTCATTCTTTAAAAACCGATATTTTTTTCAAGAGAATACACTTCCATCCAACTTCTAAGTAAATTTCCAATATTGTTAAATTCATTATTAGAAACCTTATTTGGAAATAATTGTGATAGCCCATCAAGAAGTTCAAGTTCTAATTGTTCATCTCTTAAATTAGTTATTTTAACTTCTCTTACTAAGGCAGCTAAGTTTTCATTAGGTAACCCAAAGTAAGATACTTCATATTTAAAACCAAGTGAATTGTTAATTTCTTCAATAACAAAATCACTTCTTTTTATTCTCATAACTCTTTTTACATCTAAATTATTTTCCGTAAATAATTCATGAACTTGACCTTTAATCTTTACAAAAGTCCTAAATCCATCTGTTCCAACACGTTGATAAGCTGTCACTGCCGGATTAAATCCAAGAATTTGAGTGTTTTTATCTTGCAAACCAAAACTAGCAATACCTTGTCCTCTATTTACATAAAAAGCCCATAAAGGTATTCCTCTTTTCCCAGCAAGACCTGGCAAGAAACTTGCAAATGTTTTTTTATTGTGAAAATTTTGTATTACAAATTCATCATTTTCAAAATAATATTCTTTCATTTTCAACACCCCTATGATGTATATTTTATATATTTTATACAATAATAATCCTTTTCCTATACGAATAACGACCCATTTCATTAGAAGAGTTTCTTAAAAATAACACTTCAAATAAATGCCTCGACAGCAAAAATTATATTATTACTAAAACGATTTCGAATTAATTATACAATATATGTAAGCGTTTAACAATAGCGTTTTCGTAATTTCTTTTTTAAATGGGTTTTTTATAAATAGTGAGCATAAAAAAGAGTTCAAAAATGAAATGAACTCTTTAAGATATTTTATTTAACCAATTGATCCTTCCATTTCCAACTTAATAAGTTGATTTAATTCAACTGCATATTCCATAGGAAGTTCTTTAGCAAATGGCTCTATGAACCCCATGATAATCATTTCTGTCGCTTGTTCTTTAGTAAGTCCTCTGCTCATTAAGTAAAATAATTGTTCCTCACTTACTTTTGAAACAGTTGCTTCATGTTGTACTTGAGCTTGATTGTTTTTGACAATATTATATGGTAATGTATCTGAAACACTAATATCGTCTAATATAATTGTATCGCACTCAACATTGCTTTTTGCTCCAATAGCAGATTTATTATGTAATATCATTCCACGATAATTGACTCTACCGCCTTTTGCACTCATAGATTTACTAATAATTTTAGATGTTGTGTTTTTCCCAATATGGATCATTTTAGCACCAGTATCTTGGTTCATACCTTTTCCAGCAAAAGCGATTGAAATAGTTGTCCCTTTTGCTCTATCACCTTTTAAGATGCATGTTGGGTATTTCATATTGATTTTACTACCAATATTCCCATCAATCCATTCCATATGTCCGTCTTCTTCTACTATTGCTCGTTTAGTTACTAAGTTAATGATATTATTAGCCCAATTTTGCACTGTAGAATAACGGCAATGTGCTCCTTTTTTAACAAATATCTCTACAATTGCAACATGCAAACTTGATTTAGTGAAAATTGGAGCTGTACACCCTTCTACATAGTTTAAAAAAGCTCCTTCGTCGACAATAATCAATGTTCTCTCAAATTGACCCATTAACTCGCTATTGATTCTAAAGTATGATTGAAGTGGCTTCTCTACTCGCACACCTTTGGGTACATAAATGAATGACCCTCCACTCCATACGGCACTATTTAATGAAGCATATTTATTATCTGTGTATGGAACTATTTTCGAAAAATATTCTTTAAATAATTCAGGGTATTCTCTTAATGCAGTATCTGTATCGGTAAATATTACTCCTAAATCTTCTAATTCTTTAATAGTTGAATGGTATACAACTTCACTTTCAAATTGAGTTGAAACTCCTGCTAAAAATTTTTGCTCTGCTTCGGGAATCCCTAATTTTTCAAAAGTTTCTTTAATTTCAATTGGTACATCGTCCCAACTATTCTCAGATCTATCTGATGCTTTAATATAATATGATATTTCATCGAAATTTATTTCTGATAAATCTGGTCCCCAATCAGGATTAGGTTTCGAGATAAACTTGTAATAACTCTTCACCCTAAAATCAGTCATCCATTCCGGCTCACCTTTTATTTTAGATATCTCTCTAACAACATCTTCGTTTATCCCTTTACCGATATCACAAACACTTTTTGTCTCTGTCTTAAATCCGTATTTGTAATCCCCTATAATGTTATTAATATCATCTCTTGTTTTATTTTTCATAGAAATCACTCACTTTCTTCTAAAGTACCTTCAAATGCTTTCCATGCTATAGAAGCACATTTTATTCTCGCTGGAAATTTATTTACACCTTTATATACTACAGCTTCCTCAAGATCAACAGTTTCATCGTATGCTTGATTAGTTAGCATATTTAAATATGTTTCCGTAATCTTTTTCGCTTCATTAATTTCTTTCCCAATTAATGTTTCGCTCATAACACTTGCACTGCTACAACAAATACTACAGCCAGTGCCATCATATTTAATATCTTTGACAATTCCTTTTTCAAGTTTTGATTGAATAGTAATATCATCACCACATGTTGGATTTTTAATATGAACTGTTTTATATTCAGGATCATTTACAAGTCCTTTATTACGAGGATTTTTATAGTGATCCATAATAACTTGTCGATATAATAATTCTAAGTCTTTCATAGCATCCTCCTAAAACCCAACTTTTTTAAAGAAATCTCTTGCATTTTTAACTGATTCTACA
>CBDUWI010000160.1:0-3841 GCA_965370885.1 uncultured bacterium
GTTATATCCGCGATTTAAAATATTATCCTGAACAAGTTCAAGACTTTTACCCAACACCAGGTACGTTATCAACATGTATGTTCCATACAGGACTTGATCCAAGAACAATGCAATCTGTTTACGTACCAAAAACTAAAGAAGAAAAAGCAATGCAAAGAGCTTTAATTCAATATAAAAATCCTAGAAATTATTCTTTGGTATATAAGGCTTTAACTTTAGGAAAAAGAACTGATCTAATTGGTTTTACTAAATATTCTTTAATAAAACCAATGCCCTTTAAATAGACTTTTTCATCAATATTTTGTATAATTAAGGTATATTCAATTTGGAGGTAATTATGATACATTTACTATTGAAAACAAGAAAATTTATTCCCAATGAGTTTCATAATAACTTTTTTGATATCGATTTTAATAAATTATATAACAAAGGATATCGTCTAATATTAACAGATTTAGATAATACTCTTATTTCATATGATGATGACAAACCAACTGAAAAGATTTTAACGAAATTTACTGAACTTACTAATATGGGATTTGAAGTCATTATTATTTCAAACAATACACCGAGTCGTATCAACACATTTGTAGAAGGAACAAGTTATAAAGGTGTAGGTAATGCAAGAAAACCATTCCTTATTGGTTTGAAAAAAGCAGTCAAATTTGCAGATGGAAAATATACTTTTAAAGATATGGTTTTCATAGGTGATCAGCTAATGACTGACATTTTCTGTGCAAATAGATATAGAGCTTATTCAATTTTAGTGAATCCAATTAAAAGAAAAACAGAAAAATGGTATACTAAATTCAATCGTAGAGTTGAAAAAAAAATGATACTAAAAATCAAGAGAAAATACATTGACGAGTATCTTAATCTAATGTTAGATAAGAGGTTATAATATGGAAGAATTACATTGTATTGGCTGTGGAAGTGTTATTCAAACAACAGATACTTCTAAACCAGGATTCATTCCAGAAAGTAAACTAAATGAGGAAAACGATCACATAGTTTGTAGACGATGTTTTCGTTTAATGAATTATAATGAAGTAACTCCACTAAAAATTACAAGCGATGATTATTTCCGAATTATTAGTGCTATTGGCAAAAAAAATGCTCTAATAGTTATGATTATTGATATTTTTGATATTGAGGGATCATTAATTCCACAAATGCCAAAATTAACAAATTATAATGATTTAATAATTATTGCCAATAAAATTGATCTCTTACCACAATCATTAAAAGAGCCAAAACTTCTACACCATTTACGAAAAATTATTGCTGATAATGAAATTAAACCTAAAGAATTATATTTGATGAGTGCAATGAAATATAAGAATATTGATTACATTATTGAAGAGTTATTGTCTCATGCTAACGGTAGAGATATTTATATTGTTGGTGCTACAAATGTTGGAAAATCAACCTTCATAAATACGTTATTAAAATCCTATGCAGGAACTAAAAAAGATATAATTACTACCTCATTTACAACTGGAACAACTTTAGATTTAATTAAAATTCCTCTTGGAGATAATTTTATTATTGATACTCCAGGATTAATAAATGATAATCAAATTACTCACTTTTTATCGCAAAAAGCATTAAAAGCTGTCACTCCTAAAAAAGAAATTAAACCTATGGTATTTCAACTAAATGCTGAACAAACACTATTTTTCGGTGGACTTGCAAGAGTAGATTTCCTAGAAGGAAATAAAACTAATTTTGTATGCTATAGTAGTGAATTCATTAAAATTCATCGCACAAAACTTGAAAAAGCAGATGAATTATATGAAAAACATGTTAAAGTTCTCTTAACTCCCCCATTTGAAGATGAAGAAGATTTCCCACTAAAAGGACATCTATTTAACATAAAATCATATACTAAGCAAGATATTGTTCTTCCAGGAATTGGTTTTATAACTATAACGGGAAACGTAAAATTAAAAGTTTACACAAGATCAAATACAACCCCTTATGTTAGAGAGGCATTAATTTGATAAAAGATAAAATATATGCTGATTTAGAAACTAATTTTATTAACAATCCTAAAAGACTGAAGCATATATATGGAGTCAGAGATACTGCTTTATATCTAGGAAAAAAGTATAATTTAGATCTTGAGAAACTTGAAATTATTGCTTTATTACACGATATTACTAAGTATTATAGTTTAGAAGAAAATCGAAAATTAATAGATGATTACTTTCCTGATTCAGAAACGATTTATCGCGAATATAATGAATTTATAATCCATTCATTTAGTGCATATATTGTAGCTAAAAGAGAATATAAAATTGAGGATAATGAAATATTAAATTCAATATTAAATCATACTGTTGGTAGACCTAATATGAGCATTTATGAAAAGATTATCTTTATTAGTGATTATATAGAGCCAAATAGAACATATGAATCTTGTATTAAAGTAAGAAAAATTGCGGAAGAATCATTGGACCTAGCAGTGTTTACAGCAATGGATGACGCAATTAGATATTGCGAACAGAGAGATATTAAAACACCATCAATTGCCTTTGAAGCTAGACAATTTTATAAGAAATTATTGGAGGAAAATGAATGACAAAAATCAAATTAATAATAGATGCACTAGAGGGTGTTAATCTTCAGGATATAGTTGCATTTGATATGAGAGGTAAATCGCCATTTTTTGACTATTTTGTCATTTCAAGTGGTACTTCGGACAGACAATTACAAGCAGCTGTTAATCATATAAATCAAGATCTTGCTGAAAATAACTTTCCACATCCAGTTATAGAAGGAAAAGATTCTAAGTCGTGGGTATTAATTGATTGTAAAGATATCATTGTTAATGTTTTCACTAAAGAAGAAAGAGAGTATTATAATATCGAAAAGATGTGGGCAGGGATATCATTGATAGATATTGCTAATTTAGAATGATTTACGATAGGTTAGCACTATATTATGATCAATTTATTGATAAAGATTTATATAATATTTACCTTAAATTTATTAGAAAATTTCACAAAAAAGGCAATGTAATTGATCTTGGTTGTGGGACGGCGCCATTAGCAATTGCATTAGCAAAAAAGGGATTTTATGTTACTGCTACCGATATATCAGAAGCTATGCTCGAAAATGCATACAATAATTCAGTAGTTGTAGATGTGAAAGTTAATTTTTACTTACACGACATACTTGAGCCATTAAATGCACAATATGATGTTATCACAATGTCTAGTGATGTAATTAATTATCTTGACGAGAAATCTAAAATTTTAACTGCATTTAAAAATGTTACTTCTGCCATGAGCAAGAATTCCATATTCATTTTTGACTTTTTAAATACTGATTATTTAGATAGTATTATAGGGTATTATGAGGAAATAATACTAGAAGATTCCATAATAAAGTGGAGAGTTGAAAAGACGAATGTAAATTTTCAAGTAAAACATATTTTAGATATTAATTCTTCTATTGAAACTCATATCCAGACAACATTCATGAAAACAGATTACATTAAATGGCTTAAAGAAAGCGATTTGAAAGTTATAAAGACTAAAAGTACAAAAGAGCGAACTATATTAGTATGTAAAAAAGAGACAAGCTAAAGAGTTTGTTTTTTTTATTGCATTCTAATTATTAATTTATCTTAATATTGTTAAAGTTAATATAAGTATTGATAAGTAATATAATAAAGAGGTGATTTAAATGATTGATTACATCAAAAAATATTATTTGTTTATTATTATCTTTATTTTACTTGTTATAATTATTTCTATCTTTTCAATTAATGAAAACGACAATCCAATTTTTGAACCCTTTTCAGATGATATAATTCTAGAAGAAGTGAAATATA
>CBDUWI010000161.1:0-3803 GCA_965370885.1 uncultured bacterium
AAAAACCTTTGTATTATTCATCATTTCAGTATGTCTTCTCATCCCAAAATATTTTCTTTTATATTAATCATTATATTCCAAATATCTATTTATAGCAAAGAAATCATTAAAATTAATAGAAAAGAAGTCAATAAATGCACTAACGGTGTTGGAGACCGGTGCTCACGTTATTCCATTAAAATAAGGACTTAAAACACAAAGATCTATAATTCATATTTACTATCATAAATACTTATTATTTAATCTTAATAAAAATATATTATAGAACCTCGATAACTTTTTAAAAGCATACGGATAAATCTCTTCCTCTAAATTATCTTTTATCATTTTAATAACAACAATAAAATCTCTAAGCGTAATATCGAGAATTACTTTATTATTAAATTCATCAATTAATCCTAAATAATTATAAAACCAATTGAATTCAACCTTAGTTACTTTACTAAATTCAATACTAGTCTTTTTATTATTCAGATAAGTTACAGATACTTTATCTTTCGAGATAACAATCTCATTTCTTTTCATAGTGAATAGGACATAAATAAAGATAATTATTATTACTAAGATATTGATAATAAATGGAATAATACCTAAATTATATGAAGTACTGAGAAAAAGAGCATAAATTAAAGGCGAGAAATATGTTGTCTCCTTTTCTCTTAATATATAGTCGCCTTCTATCTCATTTATATCTGATCCTAATAACAAGGCAGCTTGGGCTATTAGCATCACAAATAAAACTACAAATAACAAATCGAGAAAGATGTTAGTATAAATAATTATGTCGATACTTAAAGTAAATAAAACAATGATTGCTGTTGTCAAGATATAGATTCTTTTCATATAATACCTCCTTTGTTTATGGCAATAAATACCTGTAATATTATTTACTCTTGAGTAATATTTAGTTTAAATATACAGCCAGTCGCAAAATTACTACTTGGTTGAACAGTATATACACACGGTTCTAAGTAGAAGCTATAATCATTTTCAGAAATTGATATTACATAATTTCCGTAAGAATCAAAAATATCAAAATCTAAATAAGCATCATCGTTTGAAGCTGCATATCTAAAATTATAATTCCCTGGAGTTGTAATTATTAATTCATAAGTACATTGTTCAAATGAATGAAGTAAATTTTCGTCATTTATCGATAAAATACCTAACAAGGTTTGATCTGGATAATCATAATAAGGATCAATAAAGTCCATAAAGTATTTACTAATACTAGAATTTTCATACATAAAACTAATCGACCAAGAAGGCACTTGGATAGTTCCTGGATTAACAAAGCTAAATAAATAGAAATAATAATCTTCAAATTCCATAAATTCAGCTAATATTGAATTTTGATAATCGACAATTAATACATCCTTTCTCGTTTTTAAAAAATATGAAGAAATTTCATAAGGCATATATAATGTATCAATATCACCTTCGAAATCATTTCTTAAAAATATAGATTCCAATGTAGTTATATTAATTTCACGTAAATCATTATATGTTAAATAATGTTCATAATCGTCAATTTCATTAAATTCACTTATGGTAATTGAAAATTCTGCAGGTTGAAAATAAGTAATATTTGCATTAGTTATGGAAATGAAATAAACTCCTGCATTTAAATATATTAGTCTACTATTAATATTACTGCTAGTAGCAAAATAGTTTTCATAATAAATTTCAGTATAATCAAAACTATCTACCCAAACATTAAAATGCAACCCATTTGAAATATCAAAATAATAAAACCCACTTTCTAAAATATTAAACTCATAGATATCTTCATCACCGTAATATTCAAGAGACCCATCTAATTTAATGTTTAGCAACAAATCAGGTATGTCGTCTTCACCTTGAATAGCAGTGTTATCATCAATCAATATATTAGTAGGTAACTCTAAATCAGTTAATCCGTGATAGCCAAAAGCGAAAGTCATAACAGCGTTAATAATATCAAAATCAACGCAGGTTGTTACACTACAAAAATCAGCCATTAAATCAGTAAAAACATTAGAAAAATCCATTTCAATTTCAGAGATTTCTGAATCATCATTTAATGTAATTATAATTTCAACTAAGGATTCTAAATATTGATCGTCACCGCTAGTAAAACCATTACTAATCATTATGTCAACAAACATTTCACCAAAATCAGCAAAGATATCTTCAAGTTTAACTGTAGCATTATAAGTACCTAACTCAGTATAAACAAAATCATCAGATGCAAACAATAAACCAATATCCATTTCACTATCATCAATATCCTCTTCTGTCTGATAAACAATATATTGATCTATGGTATTAGGGTCCAAAGTATATATCTTAAACCCATCCTCGATTTCTTCGATATATTCAACCATTTCTTCTTCGACGATATCGCCATCAATATCTAGTTTAATTCCTGTTATTGTTTTCATAAACGTTTCAGTAAGAAATGATTCAAAAGTAACTAAAATTTCCGTTTCATTTATATTGACAACAAATTCAATATCTAGCTTATCATAATCATCAAATTCAATTAACAATTTCGCAACAGCTGCATCAAAATCATTTACATCATCATCAGAGTTTTTACATCCAGTTAATACTAATAAAAGTGTTAATACTAAAGTAAAGCTTATTATTTTTCTCATCTTTATCACTGTACAATAAATGTATTTAAATTTATTATACTTTCTCCCGTTTTTTTATGTTTTAGATTATTTTTGTTTTTTTATTTCTCAATAAATCAAAAGCAATTGCACTTCTTTAGTTAATCCAATTATAACACAGCTATAACAAATTATATAAATAATTATCAGCGATAAATAGCCAACAAATCAGAACAAAAAAAGACCTATTTCTAGGTCTATATTTATCAATGGCATTCCCGGAGGGATTCGAACCCCCGACTGATAGCTTAGAATGTTTATTAGTACAAGAAAAGTAAATTTGATATTAAGAATTTTTAAACTTTCTTGAAAATAAACTCATTATTCATTATAATATAAGTAATCAACATAATATAATTAATAAATCTCAAGGAGGAATCATGAAAAAATTATACAGTGCTATAGCTTCAATCTTAGGTTTTATAATCATTATTTTATATGCTTTGAAAAATGCAGCAGCATTATTTGACTTTTCATTTGAGGGGATGGAAGACATCCTTGGTTACTTCAATCTTGTACAACAATACTTAATTTATGCTTTAGCTGGACTAGTTGGTCTTGAACTAGTTGCTGGTAAGAAACTAATTGCTTTTATCTTTTTCTTACTATTAGCATTTGTTGTGGTATCTACATTCTTCCCGGATGTAGTAAACAGCTATTTGACTAGTTAAGGAAGCAACTTATTGTCAAAAGGAAATGCATCCATAATTATGGATGCATTTTTTATGTCATACTTGCAAAATAAAAAAAGCCCTAAAAAGGCTTAAATAGTACATTAATGGTGGCTCGGGACGGAATTGAACCATGGACACATAGATTTTCAATCCAAAATTGCAACAAAAAAGAAGACAAATATGTCTCCTTTGGCATAACAACTATAATTGCTCTTAATATTTCATGTAAATTTCGGATTTAAGCAGTTCCAAAAGAGGCGAATATTACACCCCAGAATAAAATTGTAATCACAATTCCAATTGCGCACAAGATTAATTGTAAAACTAACAGATTTTTAAGTGATTTATTAGTTTTTTCTCCTAATAGTAATACTAGCCACACTACAATGTTCACACCTGGAATAGCTGATAAGAAATAAAATACGAACCATGAACCTACTGATACATCTTGTTGCTGAAACATACAATTCCT
>CBDUWI010000162.1:0-3772 GCA_965370885.1 uncultured bacterium
ATTTGGTTTCTTTGGCCAATTGTTTTGGATGTTTGTCGGAATTGCAATATTAGTTTTCTTAGGTAAAACTAATAAAGTAGATATATTAGCACCAGGAATGGCAGGATCGCTTTCTCATTCAGGATTAACTGGAGCTTGTACTGCAGGCGATTTAGGCGATGCTGCAAAAGAACGCGCACCAATAATGATTAATATTCCTTTCTTTGGACATTTATTTGTGTTTACAATATTAGCTTTGAGTGCTACTCAAGGAGAACTACTTGTAATACCGGGATTTATAGTTGTATTGATTGGAGTAGTACTAACTTATTTAGCTGTAACAACTTTAAGAACTGCAAATGATGATAATTCTAAAGAAATCAAAGGACTTATTTACTTTTCACTTGGGTGGCAATTAGTTGCCGTGTTTGGTGGATTTGTCATGCTTCATTATGCAGGGTTATCTTTAGAATATGCGGCTATGGCAAATAGTTCAGCAATATCTCACTTTGGATTATTCGCTTCAATTCAAGGCGGAATGTTTGGCGAAGAATCTACTGCATTAATTTCATTTGTATTTGCAATGCCATTCTTAATTCACCCAATAGTATTTGGGATGTTTGGTAAAGCAATGAGTAAAAACGGTGAAATGCCGAAAAAGATTGTTGCTACATTGGCAATTTTAGGAACACTAGGTGTGCTATTTACATTAATAATCTTATAATCAACTTAAGGCTATGATTATTTCATAGCCTTAAGTTGATTATATAAAATAATAATATTGTATGATATAATATTTAAAGAGGTGATAGCGTGGAATATGTTGTATTTGATATTGAAACAACTGGGCTAGATACATTAGAGGATAGAATATTAGAAATTGGTGCAATAAGAGTTAAAGATGATCAAATAATAGCTGAATTTAATAAATTAATTAATCCAGGTATTCCAATCCCACGAGTAGTAACTGAGATAAACGGGATAACTGACGAAATGGTTCAAAATGAAGCTTATCCTGGTGTAGTACTAACTGAATTTAAAAATTTTATCGCTGGAGCAGAATTCTTAATTGGGCATAACGCAATTCGCTTTGATTATCCCTTTATTAAAAGCGAATTTAAGCGAAACTTTGTTAAGCATGACGACTTTGTAATTAGAGATACTGTCTGGATTGCTCGAAAAAAGCTTCATAGATTAAGAAACTACTCATTAAAAAGCTTGACAGGATATTATGGAATTGAAAATGTAAATGCCCATCAAGCATTAAGTGATGTTTATGCTACGTATAATTTATTTATAAAATTAAATCAAGAATAAAAAACAACACCTTATAAGTAAGATATTATGAGGTGTTTTTTAAATGGATAAATGTCAGATTTGCAATAAAGATTTATTTCAAAAAATAACTTTTGAAAATTTATTTAAGCATAAACAAATTACTCATAATAAATGCGTTGAAGAACTTGATTTTAACAACGATACATTAGCTATTCCAATTGACAATAATTTCATTTATTATGACTTTGTTTTTAATGAATTAAATGCGAATTTTAATGTTGATTATTTAGAATTTAAATACTTAGGTAACATCCTTTTAAGAAACCTAAAAGAAGGAGACTGGTCAATAATTATTTTTTATGATAATGATATATTTGAAAAATTTAATGAAATTGACTACTTAGTTTTCTTTGCTTTGTCAAAAGTCCCGTTTTTGTTTATATCATTAATAGAATGGGATTTATCTTTTATTGTTATTCAAAATATCTGAAATTTCCTAGTGTTTTTTTTCAAAAAATAATCACTATGTGGTATAATTAAATTAAAGGGAGATGATTATAATGAAAGTACAAGTTCGTGGGAAAAATGGTTTTGAAGTAACAGACGCGATTGAATCGTACGCAGAAAACAAACTCATTAAAATTGAAAGATATTTTAAAGAAGAGTTAGATGCATTCGTGGTTTGTAAAATCTATAAAGACCACCATAAAGTAGAAGTGACTATCCCAACAAAGTACTACACAATGAGAGCAGAAGTTAGTGATGATGACATGTACGCTGCTATCGATCTTACAATCGACAAACTTGAATCCCAAATACGAAAAAATAAAAGTAAAATTACAAGGAGTCTACAAAGGAAAGAAGGAGTTAGTGAATTATTTACTGATTTATTAGATTTAGAAGCTCTAGAAAGAGAATTAGTTACTCCTGTTAAGAAAAAAAGTATTGTCTTAGATAATATGACTATTGAAGAAGCAATTATGGCGATGGAAATGTTAGGACATGACTTCTTCATATTCAATAACGAAGAAAATAAAAGAGTTAGTGTTGCTTATCTTCGCAATGATGGTAAATATGGAGTAATTGAAACACAATAATCTAAAATGCGCTTCGGCGCATTTTTTTTTGCAATTATGATAATATTAATTAATATAAAATATATTTTATTATAAAGTTAATTTATGATATGATATTAATGACAATAAAGAGGTGATTGATATGCTTAAATAAATCTTCAATCCAACAAGAAGAGAACTTAAAAAATGGACAGTTATTTCTGTAAAAGTATTATACTTAGAAAGCGAATATAGTAAATTATCTGAAGATGAATTAAGAGCAAAAACTACGTGGTTTAAAGAAAGATATAATAATGGGGAAACATTAGACGATTTACTTGTTGAAGCTTTTGCTACAGTTAGAGAAGCGTCTACAAGATTTTTGAAAATGACTCCTTTTAAAGTGCAAATATTGGGAGCATTAGTTATTCATAGCGGTGACATTGCCGAAATGAAAACTGGTGAGGGGAAAACCTTAACAGCAGTAATGCCCGCTTATTTAAATGCTATTGAAGGTAAAGGTGTTCATATCGTAACAGTAAATGATTACTTGGCTGGTCGTGAAGCAAACGGTGAAATTGGTGATTTATTTCGCTGGTTAGGACTAACTGTTGGTTTAAATCAAAGATTATTAACTAAAGAAGAAAAAAGAGATGCATATTTATGCGACATTTTATATTCAACTAATAATGAACTTGGCTTTGATTATTTAAGAGATCATATGGTTATCTACAAAGAACAAATTACACAAAGACCTCTTAATTATGCAATAATTGATGAAGTAGACTCGATTTTAGTTGATGAAGCGAGAACACCGTTAATTATTTCAGGTGGAGCTAAAAATACAGCTAATCTATATTTACAAGCACAAGCATTTTCAAGAACTTTAGACGAAGATGATTTTGAAATTGATATTAAAACTAAAACAGTAACATTGAATGAAGAAGGAATGAGTAGAGCTGAAAGGAATTTCGGTGTTGAAAATTTATATGATTTACAAAATGTTGGACTTTTACACAGCATAAACAATGCTTTAAAAGCAAACTTTACAATGGATAGAGACATTGATTATGTTGTTCAAGAAAATAAAGTAATAATCGTTGATAGTTTTACAGGACGTTTAATGCATGGTAGACAATTTAGTGAAGGATTACACCAAGCATTAGAAGCAAAAGAAGGCGTAGAAATTAAAAAAGAAACTTCAACACTCGCGACAATTACATTCCAAAATTTCTTTAGAATGTATAAAAAACTTGCTGGTATGACAGGTACAGCCAAAACAGAGGAAGAAGAATTTGTTAATATCTATAATATGCTTGTTATTGAAATCCCCACAAATATGCCCATTATAAGAGAAGATGCTAATGATTTAATCTTCGCATCTATGAAAGCAAAATATACAGCTATTGCTACAGAAATAGCTGCTAGATATAAAATAGGACAACCGATGTTAGTTGGTA
>CBDUWI010000163.1:0-3764 GCA_965370885.1 uncultured bacterium
CAAAAAAGAAACTGTATAAAGTAAAAAATTGGTTATTACCTTTATTATTTTTTTCAAAATCTTGTAGTGACTCCATGAAATGTGGCGTTAATACGTAAAATGCGGAATGGTCGTTAGTTGAATAAGTTTTGAATTTTTTATTGAATGTGACACTTTCCAATTTGATTTTTGAATAATCTCGATTTTTTGTTGGTCTTCCTGATTCCAAAACCTGAAGATAACCTTCAAATGATTTATTAAATTCAAAGACAAAAACTCTTCCTAAAAAATATGTTTCGTAATACGTTCTTGTGCCGTTTTTGGTATGCTGGACATGTCTTTCTTCTAATTTAACATCGCTAGAAATGAATTTTACACCATCAATTTTACCAGATAAAAAATCTTCTGTTTTATGTCTATCTGCTCTTTTAATGAATTCAGATGCATATACAACGTTTAAATCTAGTCCCATATTGGGAATAAATGTGCCATCATCGACAAATTCGACAATCATATCTTTTAAAACTTCGTTTTTGAATCTTGTACTTAATTTATTGAAGTTAGAACTTCCTATTCCGATAAGGATAATTCCCGGAATTATAAAAATAATGCCATAAGGGCCATAGTTTGCTAAGGCAACAAATAGTAGAATTCCTGAAACTGCTATAGCTCCGCCTATGATAACTTTTTGTTCAGCTTTTTTCTTAAGACTTCTAAACTTGTCTAATTTGTTTTCCATTTATGAACCTCCTTATTTAATAGTACAACAAATAGGTGCAAAAATAAACAATTATTTTTGGACTCTACTTGAATAATCTTGCTGCTGTTACGGCTTTTTGCCATTGCGAATATAATCTATTTCTTTCGTTTTCATCCATCAAAGGAAAAAAGTGTTTGTCTAGTTGAATTGTTTTTTTTAGATCATTGATGGATTGATAAAACCCAGTTGCTAAACCACTAATTAAAGCGGCTCCTAATGCCGTTGATTCGCTTATTTTTGGTCTGATTATTTCGATGTTTAAAATATCGCTTTGAAATTGCATTAAGAAATTATTTAAAGCAGCTCCGCCATCGACTTTAAGGATTTTAGGAGTTATTTTAGATTCAAGTGACATGACATCAATTACATCTTTTGATTGATATGCTAATGCTTCTAACGTTGCTCTTGTTATATGAGCTTTTTTAGTTCCTCTTGTTAAACCAAAAATTGTTCCTTTTGTTTCAGTATCCCAGTAAGGAGTCCCAAGGCCAACAAAAGCTGGGACAAAATATACTCCATAATTATCACTAACACTTTCAGCTAATGCTTCAGAATCTTTAGCATTATCAAAGAATTTCAGAGAATCCCTTAACCATTGGACTGCACTCCCCGCAACAAAAACACTACCTTCTAGTGCATAAGTTATAACGCCATCAATCGAGTAAGCGATAGTTGTTAATAATCCTTTTTTAGAAATTGTTGGAGTTTTTCCTGTATTCATCAACATAAAGCAACCTGTTCCATAAGTATTCTTAATATCGCCTTTTTCTAAACATAATTGGCCAAATAATGATGCTTGTTGATCACCAAGAATACCCGCAATAGGTATTTCAGCATCAAAGAAAGTATGTCTAGCTGTTTTGCCAAAAATGCTATTTGAATCACAAACAGAAGGTAAAATATTTTTATTAATACCTAAAATATCTAGAAGTTCTTCATCCCATTTTTTTTCAAAAATGTTATATATAAGAGTTCTTGATGCATTAGTATGGTCTGTTTTATGCTCGATATTTCCCGAGAGTTTATAAAGAATCCAAGTATCAATAGTACCAAACATTAAATTACCGTCAGACATTAATTGCCGAGCATTTTCAACATTATCTAACACCCATTTAATTTTAGTACCAGAAAAGTAGGGATCGATAATTAATCCTGTTTTATTTTTAAAAACGGATTGATAATTTTGTTTTTTTAGTTCATCACAAATATAATTACTTTGTTTTGATTGCCATACAATAGCTTTATAAATAGGATTACCAGTTCTTTTATCCCAAAGCACTGTTGTTTCTCTTTGGTTTGTTATGGCAATACTAGCAATTTCTTTTGGCGATATTTCTGAAGTTAATAAACACTCAGATAAAGTAGCTAAAACAGAAGTCCAAATTTCAAATGCGTCTTGTTCAACGTAGTTATCTTTTTTGTACATCATTTTAACTTCTCTTTGACTTAAACTGATTATTTCGCCTTTTTTATTAAATAGAATCGCTCTTGTAGAAGTTGTACCTTGATCAATAGCAATAATATACTTTTCCAAATAAATCACCTCTTAATCACTATTTTAGCAAAAATAATCATTTTTTGAAAAGAGATTTTTAAAATAGTGTGATATAATACTTTATGGAGGGTGATATTATGGAAAAAGAGTTTATAATTGTTGATCCTTATGAAAACGAGCTTTATACTTATTTATGGGAAACTAAAGCCAAATTTCCTAAGGGAGTAGTACAAATCATCCATGGTGCAAGCGAACACGTTACTAGATATCGTGAATTTGCTGAATATCTAAATTCGATTGGTTTCATCGTCATTGGAAATGATCATTTAGGGCATGGAAAAACTGCTGATACTAATGAGTATGTATTCTTTTCTGATACTATTGGTTTTCATAAAGTGTACGAAGGTGTAAAAATAGTTAGGGATTATATTGAAGAACATTATCCTGATTTACCGGTTATAATGTTTGCTCATTCAATGGGTTCATTTATAGGACGTTATGCTATTTTATATGATTATAAAAGGTATAACCAAGCTGTATTTTCTGGAACTGGTTGGTTTAGTAGAATAAGAATTACTGTTGCAATTGCGCTATCATCGATAATAATTAAGTTTAAGAGTAATAAACATGTTAGTAAGTTTTTTACAGTTTTAATTTCTGAAAATCATATTCGCTCAATGAAAAGAAATGGAATTATTAATAAAAAAATTGAATGGTTAACGAGCGATAGAGAAATTCAAAATGAATTTAGTAAGTCGGAAATGTGTGGTAAACCTTTTACGATTGGAGCTCAAAGAGATTTATATAGATTTTTATTAGAAATCCAAAATAAAAAATTGATTAGAGAAAGTGCTTCTAGTACTGCTATTTACTTTATTAGTGGTGAACTTGATGCATTAGGTAGTTATGGAATTGCTGCAAAAAAACTTTATAATATTTATAATGATTGTGGTTATTCAAATGTAAAATATACGGTACTTAATAATGCTAGGCATGAAATAATAAATGAAATTGATCGTAAAAATATTTTTATTACAATCGGGAATTGGATGATCAAAAATGTACAATAAAAAAAACGATGCTTATAAAGTATCGTTTTTTTTCGGAATTACTGTAAATGTTGAATAAGCTTTTTCATCGAGAAAATACTTTTTGGCGTTATTTACGTCATCGATAGTTATTGTATCAGCAATATCTAGAACAGCAAAAATTGAAGTTCCTAGGCAATAATATTTTGTAAATTGATGAGCGATTGATTCTAATCTATTTAAAGCGTGAATGAAACCACCAAGAATTTGTTTTTTGGTGCGATTAAAGTCATCTTTGTTTATCGGAAAACTGTCTAAATTCAATAAAATTTCTCGCAATTTTAAATTTAATTCTTGCGGAAAATAAGTATCACTTCCGATTATAAAATAACCATAAGTTTTTTCAAAAGTGATATCTGAGCCGAAAGTATCGTTAATCAATCCTTTATGTAATAAGTCTTTATAATAAGTTGAACTATTACCGATAACTAAATCAAGTAAA
>CBDUWI010000164.1:0-3756 GCA_965370885.1 uncultured bacterium
AATCGAGAGTTTCTTTTGACATAAAGCCATTTGATACCCAAACATTTTTAAGATCATTTTCTTTTGCGAGTTTCATTGTTTCGTAAGCATATTCTAAATAAATAGTTGGCTCAGTGTATGTATATGAAATTGATGGACAATGATAATAAAGTGTTCTTTTAATATGTTCTTCAGGTGATATAGTAATACCATCGATAATATTAGTGAGTTTTGGGCTTTGAGAAATAGAATAATTTTGACACCAATTACAAGTCATATTACAGCCAACTGCGGCAAATGAATATGTTGAAGTATTAGGTAAAAAATGGTAAAGTGGTTTTTTTTCGATGGGATCAATGCCAGCTGAAATTGCTTTGCCATAATTCAAAGAATATAATATTCCTTTTCTGTTTTCACGAACTGCGCATTTACCTTTTTCATTATTCTTTATTAGACAATAATGTGAACAAACTTGGCATAAAACGGTCTTATTCGGTAATTTTTTATATAACATTGCCTCCATTTTATTCACCCCATATTTATAAATTTAAGATATTTAAATACAATTTTATTGTAACATCCTTTTCTTTTTAATACATTAAATATATTTTGTTCTATCTACATCAATAAAAAAAGCACTTCTCAGAAGTGCTTTCACAAATTATTTTAATCTACATCAATAATAACTGCATCAATGTCTTCTTCGCTAGGAGTAAGGTTTTCTGTGAATTCAAAATCCCCCGTACCTACACGTTCCAGATCAATTAACCAAATATTATAAGACGCTGTTGCGACTATGCCTGAGTTATTTTCAAAATCGTAATTTTCCTCATTAATTCTTACATAAGGCGACACTTGTTCCCATGTTAGAGTCTCAGTTGTACCACATGTTTCTTGAAGACAATATAGTTTTGCTGCATTCTCTACAGCTATTGCTTCTGATAAAATTGAAGTCCTCTCCGTGAATGTTTCATCTACATAAGTATCAAATATATCAGATTCATAATTACCTGTACAAGTTATTCCTATAGAAGCGAAATTCTTGATCATTGAATCGACGTATTCTTCGGCAGTTTGATTTAATTCCGATAATTGATTATCAAAATCCATTATTTCGCCTAAATCCATTTGTTCTCCTTCAGATTCCATAATAACAGAAACTATTCCATCAGAATTAAATGTCATAGTAGTATTATCTCCTTCTTCGCCGCAAATAACTATTTTATTCTCTTCTTCTTTACATCCAGCTAAACTAAAAGATAATAATAATGTTAAACCCAGTAATAATTTCTTCATTTTTATAATCCTCTTCTTATGGTTTTTTGTTATTTCTCTAAATTGTTTAAGACTTCATTAATAAATATATTAACTAATTTACGATCAAATTGCTTACCTGTATGTTGTTTTAATTCATTTTTAGCATGGCCAACCGTAAATGGTTCACGGTATCTTGTTTCTCCTGTCATTGCATCATATGCATCGCATATAGCAAGAATTTTAGACTCTAACGGGATTTTATCCGCTTTGATTCCATGAGGATATCCATTACCATCTATTCTTTCATGGTGGGATAAAATCATTCTTGCGATGTCTTCATAATCAATAACATTTATTAAAATTCTATATCCTGCTTCTGGATGTTTTTTAATCTCTTCATATTCATTAAGTTCTAATGGTCCATCTTTTTGGATAATAACATCATCTAATGTTATTTTCCCAATATCGTGTAATAATCCTGCTGTTTCAATATCTTTTATTTGTTTTTCGCTTAATTTCGCTGCTTTTGCGAGATGTTGACTATAAAATGCTACATTTCTTGAATGAGTTTCACAAAGTCTGTCTTTTCGATATAAAGCATTAATAATCGAATCAACCGATAACATTCTGTTTATAGGTCGATTGTTTATTTTATAATTATACATATTACTTTCCGCAGTTTTAATTGTTTCTCTTAATTCTTGAAATTCTACTTCTTTTGTCGCGGCACCTAAAGAAATTGATAAGCCAATTGTTTCTTTTGATGAAGCGGCAATTTCATCGTTTAGTCTACTAAGAATCAACGCTGCATCTTCAATACTAGTATTAGGTAAAAGGATTAAGAATTCATCGCCACCTTGTCGAGAGATTAATTCATCGTTTCTTAAAACTTTTTCAAATATTTTTGCTATTTCAATTAGTAAGTTGTCTCCGTATTTATGGCCTAAAGAATCATTTATAAATTTTAAGCCGTTTAAATCACCAACGATAACTGATATCGGTAAATTCCTTACTACATCTACTCGCGATATCTCTTCTTCAATAAATCTTCGATTATACAAGCCAGTTAAAGCGTCGCGATAACTTAAGAACTCTAAGTTCTCTTCTAAGTCTTTTTTGATATCGATGTTTGTGATAAAACCTTCTAAGGCAACAACATTATTATTAATATCTCTAATTGCTTGTCCTTGTTCCCAAATCCAAACAATATCACCATTTTTTCTTCTGATTTTATATTCACCAGTAAATTTTTTATTATCTCTAATACAACTTTCCCATTTTTCAAATGCTTCATCTTGAAATTCTTCTAAAATAATATCATTAAAAGAAATAATATCATTTTCAATAACATCAGCAATTTGATATCCTGTTATTTGTTGGAACGTCCCTGTTATAATCTCCATAGTCCAATTGTTATCATGTTTACGACGATAAGCAAAACCAGGTAGATTATCATGAAGATTCTTTCTGCTTCTATCGTTTTCAACTATTGTGTTGATAAGCTTATTATTAATAATTGCTAATATACCAGCGGAAATCATAAAGCCACAAATACCAAGTATTATAACATTCATAGCATCAAATGTGTAATCTAAAAAGCTTGAATAAGATTCATTTATGATTAATAAATATACAATACGATAAACATGAGCAATAATCAGTAATCCTAAAACAAATTCGAATAAATCAAATATTTTTGTTACTTTTATACTTTCCATAATTAATAGATAGAGAATATAGCCATAAATAGTTATTAATCCTAATCCGTGTATTATTATTCTAATTGATACATTATTATCCGAATAGGTAAAATATAAGAAAGATAAGAAATATACTAATACTACTGATAATACAAATATATAAGGTCTTTTCTTTTTATAAAACAAAACCACTCCATGCAATAAAAAAGTCGCTCCTAAAAGAAGAACTAAATTCGCGATAACAACGCCTATAAATTGCGGTAAAGAGTCTTGATAATACATTCCAAACACTCCTGATAAGTTACATAAAAAGTAAAGTGCAAAATAATTTAAAAAAGAGATTTTTTTATAATCTCTGAGAATAACAAAGAGAATTATTACAAAACCAAAGAAATATAATAACATATTAATATGTAAGGCGTTTTGCATTGTAATGTTCTCCATAGTACTCACCCACTTAAAACAATTATAACATAATTAGAATATAATTTGCATACTGTTTTAGTTATAATTACTATATTTATTAAATATAGCTATTTAGAGCTTTTCAGGGTTAATAATAAGATGATAAATTTTCACTATAAACATATAATTCAAAGTGATATAATAAAATTAAGGATATGATAAAATGAAATACAAGAAAAGCTTACCACCAAGTTCATTTATTTATACCGGGGACAGTGATGTTGAAACTTCTATTCAGTACATTACATACAATCGATTAGACTTTAAGATTAAAGACAAAATTTCAGAAAAAGAGAAAGTGGTTTTAATGATATAAAAGGAATAAGAAGTAGCTTAGCTACTTCTTATTCAATAT
>CBDUWI010000165.1:0-3754 GCA_965370885.1 uncultured bacterium
ATTAGGTTTAAACATTGAAAAATCTGTATTTAATTTAATTTGTGTTATTCCAATTATCGAAAATACATTTATTAGTAGTAGTAAAAAAAGTAATGGTTTTCGATGTTTTTTTATAAAATCAGTATATTTTTCCATAAATCCTCCTGTAATATATCATTTTCAGACAATATAAACATTATAGTTGACAGGGTGTCAACTTGTCAAGAAAAAAAAGATAAAACTTTTCGTTTATATCTTTTAATCAACTAACTTAGAGTTCTTTTACTACTTCTTTTATCCAAAGCGCTAATTTTTTGCTGACTAGATTTGCCTGCTTTATAACATTCTCATGCGAATGTTTCACTTTTTGAATTCCTGTAGCCATATTTGTAATTGTTGCGAATGCTAATGTTTTAATTCCTAAATAATTACTGACAATTGTTTCTGGTACTGTAGACATTCCTACAGCATCACTACCCATAGATTTAATCATGTTAATTTCTGCTTTTGTTTCATAATATGGACCCATAAAGCCACTATAAACACCTTCTATGTATTCGATATTTAATTCCTTTGCTTTTTCCTTCGCAAGTATTCTTAATGCAGGGGAATAAGGTTCTGTCATATCAGGAAATCTTGGACCAAATCTTTCATCATTTTCGCCAATTAATGGATTTGTCGGCATCAAATTAATAAAATCATTTACTACCATTATACTCCCTGGTTGAAGTAATTTTTTATTAATACCACCACAGGAATTAGTTAATATTAAGTTTTCAATTCCTAGCAATTTAAAAACATAAATAGGGAATGAAATTTCTCTCATTGAATAGCCTTCATAGTAATGAAATCTTCCACTCATTAAAAGCACTTCTTTACCCCCAAGTTTCCCATAAACTAACTTCGAAGTATGACCTTTAACTGTGCTTACCATAAAATTAGGAATATCTTCATAAAGAATTTCGATTTTATCTTCGAGTTCATCCATAATACTTGTTAATCCACTACCTAGTACAATAGCTGTTTTTGGTTTTCCTTTATACTGTCTTTCAATAAAATTCTTTGCGTCTTGCGCTTTATTATACATAATTCCACCTCATAGTTATTATAACAAAAAAACACGAATTTATCGTGTTTTTTATATTATTTCCTACATTAAATTATTAATGATTACTTTTTTTCTAGCTTAGCTCCTAGATAATCAATCAAATGGGATATTCTTTTATAGACTAAGAATGTTATAAAATAAACTAAAACCGATAACAAAATATTAAATGGAATTGCTGCAAACCAAATAAATTTAGACATATAGTTATCTACAGTAACTCCAGGAATAACTGAAAGCATTCCTACTAATGGTTCCACAGCACCATTAAAATAAAACTCAATATAGAAATCAATAACGAACAAGTAATTCGCCATTACAGCAACAAATACCCATGCAACTACACCAAATACCATACCGATTATTGCGCCTTTTTTTGTTTTAATTTTCATATAGATAATTGATGATGTAAGTACAGTTGCTAATCCAATTAATAAGTCCATTAATTCACCAACACCAGCTGTTGAGGAAAATGGAAGCTTTATCAATGTTCTAAATACAATAATTGAAGATCCTGCAACAGGTCCAAGAATAAATCCCCCGATGATTGCCGGTAAATTTGAAAATTGAATATCTAAAAAGCTAGGGAAAATAAATGGTAAAGGGAACTTAAGTGTAAAATAAAACAATGTGGATAACGCAGTTAAATTTGCTACAATTGCAATTTGTAATACGCGATTTTGTTTCATTATAATTCCTCCTTCTAAAATAAAAACTAACGAAATATCTTCGTTAGGCTTAATTCAAAAAAGAACAAAAAAACATCTTCTTCCATCCAGACTATACTGTCGGTACAGGAATTACACCTGTTCATGCGTCTTTATCACGCTCGCGGACTTTACCGCCGGTCGGGAATTACACCCCGCCCTGAAGATTAATTCAATTGTATTATAATTCAGTTTTTAAAATGTGTCAACTAAATCAATAAGATATTTTTACAATAATCTTTCACTCAAATCTTCGAGAATTAAAAACCATAGTTCTAAGTCTCCCGATTCATCATGAAGTTCATTTAATTCGTTATCTTCTACTCGTTCTAAAATACCCATCGCATCTTCACATAATTCAAGCATATACTTAGATATCTTTTCTTCATACTTTTCTTGTAGTTCTTTTAATGTGATCGTTTCTAGTTCGGGAAAATCAGCAACAGGATTACCATTTACTGCAGCAACAATTTCTAATGCTGCGACTCCTTCTTGAACAGTGGTTAGCTCTAAGTATTCATCACTTATGCAATTTTCAATTACTCTTCGTAAATCAGAAAATGATTTATTCTCTTCAAAATCTGATAATATTTCTAATGCTGCATCATTTTCGAAAGGTCTAATTCCCCAAGGTCCCATAGTATTCCTCCTTTATTATTTGATTTATTTAAGGTTATTATACACTAAGAAGTATTATTTGAAAAGTATTTTTATATTAAAAAATAAACGGCTTAAAAAAGCCGTTTAAGTTAATTCATTTTTTTTATTTTCCAAATATCTTTTACATATTGTTCGATTGTTCTATCACTTGAGAAGTATCCACTTTTAGCTATATTTATAATACTAGATTCAAACCATTTGTCTTGATCTTTATAATAATTATTTGCTCTTTCATGAGCTTTGCGGTAACTATCAAAATCTTTTAAAACAAAATATTGATCTTTTGCTAATAGTTTTTCTTTAATTTCGATAAATTCATCTTTTTCAACATTTTCAAAGAAACCATTTACCAATTGATCTATTACTTTTCTTAATTCTTGATTATTATAATAAATCTCTATTGGAACATAACCATTTTCATTGTCTAAATTATTTACTTCTTCACTAGTTAACCCAAAGATAAAGATATTTTCTTCGCCAACTAAATCTGCAATTTCAACATTAGCGCCATCTAGTGTCCCTAAAGTTAATGCACCGTTCATCATAAATTTCATATTCCCAGTTCCACTAGCTTCTTTTGATGCAGTTGAAATTTGTTCAGATATATCACAAGCTGGCATAATTTGTTCAGCATAAGTCACATTGTAATTTTCAACAAATACGACTTTTAATAAGTTGGATGTATCGGAATCATTGTTTACTTTTTGAGCTATTGTATTAATTAATTTTATAATCTTTTTAGCATAAAAATATCCAGATGCAGCTTTAGCGCCAAAAATGAAACTATGAGGATAATAATTTGCTTTAAAGTCTTTATCAGTTTTCAGTTTATCATAGACATACATAATATGAAGAGCATTCATTAACTGACGTTTGTATTCATGCATTCTTTTAACTTGTATATCGAAGATTGAATTAGGATTAAGCTTTATACCTTGTTCTTTAAAGATGCGGTTAGCCAATGTAATCTTTTTCTTTAGTTTCATATCTTTGATTTGTTTCTTAAATTTTGGATCTTTTACTTTACTTAATAATTTTTCTAATTCAAAAGGATTACTAACCCAGTTTTTGGTTACTTGATTTATAATTTCAGCTAACTCAGGATTAGAATGTAATAACCATCTTCGATGAGTTATTCCGTTTGTTTTGTTATTAAATTTATTTGGATACAATAAATTAAATTCTTTCATTTCAATGTTACGTAAAATATCTGTATGTAAAGCAGCAACACCGTTCACACTAAACGATCCTACTATTGCTAAATGAGCCATTCTAACAACACCGTTACCAACTATTGCTAGTT
>CBDUWI010000166.1:0-3742 GCA_965370885.1 uncultured bacterium
ATTGGTTGAGCTATTTGCAGTTATTTTTATTGCTTCAGCAATTATTTATCCCCTAATGACAGCATTAGTTGGTAATATTGAGATTAATGACCGCTTACACTTAAGACGAAGTGCTACTAGTATTGCTGATGGTGCTTTATATGGAATAGATAAGCTTGATTTTACAGATTTATATAATCAAGTTGGAGTTGCTAATTCTGCTGGTGAATACTATGTTGAATTGAATATTGACAATTGTTCTACATTATTTTCTACAGCCGATCAGAATCTATGCGACCAATTGTTTGCGACGATTTGGAATAATCTTTCATTAGATGCAGCTCATTACCGAGTCTTCGTCTATGATTATAATTTACCACAATCATCAATAGATGATTTGTATGGTAATGCATTAATACCTCTTGAAGTTAGAAACGATATATATAATCTTGCAGCTTCAAGTGTTGTTAATACTTCTTTACTAAGGGTTTCGGTATGGATTCAATATTATGATGATCCGATAGGAACGATAATGATAAGTGGGTTGATATTTGATGAATGATCTAACATATAAATTAAATCAAAAAGGTGTTTCAATGATTGAGTTATTAATTTCTATTGTTGTTGGTAGTATGGTTATATCAATGTTAATGGCATTATTAGCTATGAGCGTTAAAGCTAAAGCAAATTTTGATTATGAAAGTAAAATGCTAAATGAAAGCTATTTTATGGCTGAATTTATTCGTTTTAATATTTTTGAGTTAGAACCTCAAAGTCTAGAGTTTATTAGTGATGATTCAAATCAAACTATTATTCATATTAGACATGATTATGACATTACTGTTGATCCAGTTACACATGTAATTATTAGGGATTATTCAAATCCAGTTGTCGACGTCTTACTCTTAGATAAAACAAATGAGAGGTTGTATTATAATGGAGTGATAATCCATGATACAAATGTATTTATTACTGCTGGATCTTCTATTTCTTTGATATCGATTGATCCACTTGTTTGTGATCTAGCTACATCGGTCTGCACTGAAGGAGTGTTACAGCTCACATTAACTATTTCCATCGAAATAGATAATGGTGTTCGCTTAAATCCTCAAACTTATGTAACGACGATAATTATCTAATTTATTTTTAGAAAAAAGCATATAAAAACACCGACAAATTTGTTGGTGTTTATTATGTAAAATCTTTTATTTTACCGGTTTGAGCCCCCTAAGTTATTGCTTTTTACATGTATTTTATGGTATAATATTAAGCCAAGAGGTGATAAGATGTTTAATAAATTAAAGAAAATCTTAAAGAAATCTCTAAGAAGTAGTGAACGTGGTAGCGTAATGAGTGTAACTCTTATTGTTATTACTATTTTATCGTTCTCTATTACAACTATCACATCAATAAGTGTTAATCTTGCTGGAAGTACAACGCTAAAATTAGAACAAGTTAATGATGAAAATACAGCTAAAGGTTTAATAAGACAAGCTATGAGTGAATTTGAAGCAACTATTACTGTAGATGAAGCTTATGATAACTTTGTTATAAATGAAATACCAAGAATACTTTCTGATTATGGAGTTATCGTTACTGACGAAACTGCTAACATTCCAGAATATGGAGTATTTGGTGAAATTGAATCAAGAGCTTTTAAATTTGCTTATTTATTGAAAAATGGTAACTATCTTGTAAAATACAGTTTCGTATCTAATTATGGATCAAGTGTTGAAAATTTTAATCCCTTTGATTATTCGATTGGTACAAGCGGTACTTTATTAATGAATGGTGGATACTATGATGAAATTATTATATTTGGACAAGAAATCTATATGGGAGCAAGAGCCCCTTATATTAGAAGTGGGACTACTACAGAGTCTTATACTCCATTTTCATCAAGAGTATTTCCTGTTCTAACAACATCGGGTCCATCAGAAATATTTGCTTCTGTGAGTTATGAATATTGTGATACAACATGTTATACTTTGGATCCATTCACATTAGTCGAATCTAATTATGAAGAGGTTGAAGATAGTCCGCTACCAGATCAGGGAATAATCAGTTCAACGATTATAAATGATTTCTTTGGGGCATTTAATTATGATGATTTTGCAATAGAATATGTTCAAAATGAAGCACCAACTGATGCAAGAGTAATAACTGATTCAATGACACTTGATACTTTGGGTGCCGTAGTACTCGCTAATTCAGATGTTATTACTTATGCTGCAAACGGTAAAACTGTATTAGTTATGCCTACTACTCCTTTTATCGATATTACATCTGATGCCAACTATGATTTTAATAATGACAAGAATCTTAATTTTAAAGATTTCTCAGGATATTTCCTTGGCGATACTGCTTTTTTAGCTAATATAAACATTAATTCAGACCTTTCACTTGTAATTGATGGTGATTTAACTATTTATAATGATAAAAGCAATAAAATTAAAATAGAGGGTACTATCGTAGTAACAGGTGATTTGTATTTAACTGAAAATGATATTGATGTTGAAGGCTCATTCTTTGTTTTTGGCGAAACATTTGTTAATTTTGCTGAAGGCGAAGGAATTTATACTACTGGTGGTAATATTGGGTTTGCAATAATTGCAAAAGATAATGTTTGGATTGAAGAAATTTATGAAAGTCATACTACTGCTGCTGCACCACCTGATTTTCAAGCATTTATTTATACTGAAGAATCTATATTTATTGATGCTGTAAATTCAAGACTTCATATAAGTGGTTCTTTATTCGCGAGAGCACTTGGTTTATCAGCAAATCCGATGTATATTTATGATGAATCGTTAAATCCAATAAATGGAATAATTATCAATAGTTATCGGGGTTACATAAATAATTCAGGAGTTGCAGTACCTGCTTCAAACGACTCAAATAATCGCTTTAATATGTCGAAAATTCAAAGTGCTAATTATCAAGATAGGTTCATAAATATTCCGGAATTCGAATCTCTTGTAACTTCATACGGAAACTTTACTTTTGAGACAACCGAATTTTTATTAGAATAATTAATAAAAAACACCAACAAATTTGTTGGTGTTTTTTTTAATGGAATCCTTTAATACACTCCCCAATTACTTCGCTTATTGTTGGATGAGCATGGATAATATTTTTATATTCGTTAATATTGATATTTTTATACATAATACTTGTTACTTCGTGAATTAAATCTGAAGCATGTGCACCAATAATATGAACACCTACAAGTATATCAGACTCATCAACAATCATTTTCACAAAGCCGTCTGTTTCATTTGAACATTCTGCTTTAGCGTTTGTTTTAAATAAGTACTTGTTCTTGCGATAAGTTTTTCCTTCTAGATCTTGTTCTGTTAATCCGACACTAGCAATTTCTGGGAAACTAAAGACGACACTAGGTACTTGATTAAAATTAATCTTCATCTCTTTATTTAAGATGTGACTTACTACTTTATAACTATCATAGGTCGCCTTATGTGCTAACATTAATATTCCAGTAACATCGCCTATAGCGTAAATATTATCAATGTTTGTTTGGAAATAATCGTTAACTTCAATTCCTAAATTCGAATTTTTGATTCCTAATTTATTTAAATCAAGATTGCCAAAATAAGGACTTCTTCCGGTACTTAGTAGTACATAATCTGTTTCAATTTCTAGTAATTTGCCTTTTGATTCTATCACTGCGTAATATATAGTATCTTTTTTTATTACTTTTTTTAAAATTGAAATCGTATACATTTTAATGAATTGGCGTTTA
>CBDUWI010000167.1:0-3726 GCA_965370885.1 uncultured bacterium
AATTTCCGAACTAAAGATGATGTTGTTAAAATTAAAGTAAAAATGTTTTTTGAAGAATTTTATCTGGATATGCTTGAATATTATAAAGTGAATGTATCGGAAGATGAAGTCAGTTTAATCCAAAATTTCTTCAAGAAAATTGACGAAGAAGGAAAGTTAGTTGATACGGTAATTAGTTCAAAATTAGAGTATTTGATGGTATCAGGGATTTTAGAAATAATTAATTATCGTCGTGATAAATTTTATTCGATTGTAAAAACGAATAAAAAAGCAGAAGCTTACACTATGGACATCGTAGCTTCTTCAGCTTGGACTTTATTGTCAAGATGGCATCGAAGTGGTAAAGAAGAAACTCCCCAAGAATTGTCTAAGATATATTCATCGGCATTTAAAAGTGTATTTATCGCTTTATTTGGTGACAAAAGTGATTTAGTCTAATGAATAACTTAATATTTAGTGAAAAATTAAAGACAATTCCCGAACTCCCTGGATCCTATCAATTTAAGAATAAAGATGGAGTAATAATCTATATCGGTAAAGCAAAAAATCTCAAGAAGCGAGTTGCTTCATATTTTACTGGTAGCCATAATATTAAAACTAGCAGATTAGTTTTAAATATTGCTGATTTTGAATACATTGTTACTCATAGTGAACTTGATGCTTTATTATTAGAATTAAACCTCATTAAGAGGTATAATCCCCGTTATAACATCATGTTGACAGATGATAAGACTTATCCTTATATTGAAATAACTAATGAAGTAAATCCCAAATTAATAGTAACTAGAAATATATCTAAAAAGTCTAAGAATTTCTTTGGGCCATATCCAAATGTATCAGCAGCTAGAGAAACTGTTAAACTATTAAATAAAATTTATCCGTTAAGAAAATGTTTGAAATTACCCAAACAAGAATGCCTATATTTCCATATGGGACAATGTCTCGCTCCGTGCATAAATACAATCACAGATGATGAATATACAAGTATCATATCAAGTATAAAAAAATTCTTAAAAGGTGATAGTAAAGAAGTTGAAGCTGATTTAAAAGAAAAAATGTTAATAGCAAGTAATCTCTTAGAGTTTGAGAAAGCTCAGGAGTATAAACATACTTTCGATCAGATAAAAACTACAACAAGCAAACAAAAGATTAATTTAAATGATTTGAAAGATAGAGATATAATTGGCTATTATTATAACGAATACTTGATTTCCATAGAGATATTTTTCATTAGAAACGGTAAGATATCAGCAAGGCAACAGGCTTTATTTGAATATTATTCAGATCCATTTAAATCAATTGAAGACTATATTGCTCAATTCTACGAAAAAAACATTACTCCTAAAGAACTTTTTGTTCCTAATGATTTAGATATAGATACTTTAAAAGAATTTTTAAATACAAAAATATCTAAACCGAAAAAAGGCGATAAGCTAAAATTGGTTAATCTCGCAATAATTAATGCAAAGGAAGCATTAATTCAAAAAACTGAAATTGTTAAAAGAGATTTAGACAGAACAGTGAATTCTGTTGATGATCTAGGTAAATTACTGCATATTAATACTCCATATATTATAGAGGCTTTCGATAATTCTAATTTATTTGGAACAGACGCTATAAGCTGTATGGTAGTATTTGTGAACGGAAAACCTTCAAGAAGAGATTATCGTAAATATAAAATAAAATCTATGGACGATAAAATTTCAGATTTTCACACTATGAAGGAAGTAATATATAGAAGATATTATAGAGTTCTAATGGATAATTTAAGAAGACCAGACTTAATTCTTGTTGATGGCGGAAGCCAGCAAATAAATGCAGCAAAGGGAATTTTGAATGATTTAGAGATAGATATTCCTATTGCAGGATTAGTAAAAGATAGTAAACATCAAACTAATTATCTATTAAATCAAGATCTTGAACAAATTGAAATTAATAAAAAATCAAATGTCTTTCATTTAATAACAAGAATACAAGATGAAGCTCACCGATTCGCAATCAATTACCATAAACAAGTTAGAAATAAAGGTGTGTTTAATTCAATCCTCAACGATATTGAAGGGATTGGTACAAAATCAAAACAGAAATTATTAAATAAATATAAATCAGTGAATTTAATTAAGTTAGCTTCAATTGAAGAAATCATAGATTTGGGTATTTCAAAAAAAACAGCATTAAATTTAATCGAAAAACTTAAAGAAGATTAAATTGTGCTATAATGTAATAGGTGATTAAATGAAAGAAATAATAAGTGGAAGAATATTAACGATTGATGAAGAAGAAAGAATCATTTCAATAAGAGTAAAAAACCAAATAAGGAATTTCTATTTACAACGTTCTATTGTTAATAAAATTGGGAAATATTTGTGTATTTCAAGATTTATTCAATTAGTTGTAGAAAAAGATAAAAGGATCTACAAAGGAATAAAAGTTTACAATGTTTATTATGTGATGAAAATAGTAGAAATAAGATATCGCAAGAATATTAATTATTATGATATTAAAAATATAAAAAAGGGGACTAAAGACCTTATTAATAGGCTTAGAATAAAGATGTTTCTAGATCTTGAAATGTCAATGCATCCCTATAATGTAGATAAGAATTATAAACAAGAAATTATTCAAGTTGGGATTTATTTAGTTGATGGAAATGATGAAGTGCTTGAAACTTATTCGGAAGTCATCAAACCCACTATTCACCCTACACTCACTAAAAGAACTTTGAAATTTCTCGAAATTTCGCAAGAACAAGTCGATAACGGAATTACTTATCAAGAATTCTATAAATATTTTGCAAACATAGTAAAAAAATATAAACCAGCAATAATTGTTTGGGGTAAAAATGACATTTTAGCATTAAAAGACTCATATAAAATTAATAAATTTCCTACATTAATTAATCAAACAAGATACATTAATTTGTTAAAATTACATAAAAATTATTTTAACTTAAAGAACGATTTGGGGCTGTTTAATGCCTTAAAGCTATATACAAGCAACGAAACTGTACAGGTTCATAATGCATTAGAAGACGCAAAAGCTACAGCAGAAATTTTTAATGGGTTTAAGAATGTTCTTAATTATCATATTCCAATTGATTTAAGCTCATACAAATAAAATAACTTTTATCTTCAGTAAAATTATGGTATAATTTTACTGAAGATTTTTATATGAGGTGAATATATGGCAACTTTAAAAGAAATAGCAAAAAAACTTGATGTATCAATAACGACAATATCACGAGTTTTAAATCATGATACTACTTTAAGTGTGAGTGAAAAATTAAGAAAGAAGATTGTAGAAACCGCTAATTTGTTAGATTATAAGACGCCTAGACATCGAACTAATAATAAATCGGGAAACAAATATAAAATAGCGATAATTCATTGGTATAGTGTTGAAGAAGAGAACGATGATCCATATTATTTACAAATTAGAAGAGGGATTGAACAATTAGCCATTAAATCGCATATTATCACCGAATTAATTTATAAGAAAAACGATTTATTTATCTTAAATGGTTCAGAAGCACTAGATGGAATAATATGTTTAGGAAAATTCTCCAAAAAACAAATTAAACAATTTAAAAATTTAACTCCAAATATTGTATTTGTTGATTCGAGCCCTGATGAAAGAATTTATGATAGTGTTATTATTGATTTTAAGAACGCTGTAAAAGTTGTTCTCACTATGTTAATAGAAAAAGGATATAGTAAAATTGGCTAT
>CBDUWI010000168.1:0-3671 GCA_965370885.1 uncultured bacterium
TATAATAAATTTTTATCTCCTTATTGTTCAAATATTTTTTTTTATAAATAGATTCTTATACTAAATTACTAATATCATTTGTTAGATCAGCATGTTCTCTCATATAGATAAAACCGCGAGATATTATTGCTGGTTTCCCAACTGTTACTAAATTTGTTTTATCAATTGTGACAATTGCACTTAATAGACCATCTTCACTTAATAATTTACGATCTCTAATAACAACACTCCCAATATCACCGATTCCTTTACCATCAATATAAATGTTCCCTGCTTGAACTTTACCAGCTATACGTGCAGATTTTCTTGTGACAGCTAAAACATCGCCATTATCCATCACAAACTCATTTCCCTTTAATACACCAGTCATATTTCCGATTTGAGAATGAATTTTCAGCATTCGATATTCACCGTGAATTGGCATAAAATACTTAGGTGTTATTAATTTTAACATAAGTTTAAGTTCTTCTTGCCCTGCATGTCCTGAAGTATGGATATCTGAAAGAGGTGAATTGATAATAACGTTTGCTCCTCTTCTAAATAATTGGTTAATTGTTTTACTGATAGACATTTGATTACCAGGTATAGGACTACTACTAAATATAACAGTATCACCAGGTAATGCTTTTATTTGATGATGGGTACCAGCTGCGATTCTTGATAATGCAGCTAATGGTTCTCCTTGAGAACCGGTACAAAGAATTGTTATTTGGTTTGAATTATATTTGTTAATAAGTTTCGAATCAATAAAAGTACCGGCTGGTGCTTTAATATATCCTAAATCAGTACCAACTTCAATCGTTCTTAACATACTTCTACCAAAGACCATTATTTTACGTTTAGTAGCAACACTCGATTCAACAATTTGTTGAACACGATGAATATTAGAAGCAAATGTCGCAACAATTGCTCTACCTTCAATTTTGCTGAATATATCCTTAATATTTTCTGACACTATTTTTTCGCTTTTTGTAAATGCAGCCAATTCAGAATTAGTGGAATCACTTAGTAAAAGTAGTACTCCCTTTTTACCGATTTCTGCCATTTTTTGATAATCTGCATCAGGTCCAGTTGGTGTAAAGTCAAACTTAAAATCACCAGTATGAACTATTTTACCTTCAGGCGTATAAACAACGATACCAAAAGAATCAGGAATTGAGTGGTTAGTTCTAAAAAAACTAATACTTAATTTTCCTAAAACTATTTTCTCATGTTCTTGATATTCGACAATATTTGCTTTAAAACCTCTATGTTGCTCCATTTTGTTTTTGATTAATCCAACAGCTAAACCGCTAGCGTAGATTTTAGGTATTTTTACTTGGCTTAATAAATAAGGTATGCCACCAATATGATCTTCATGACCATGTGTGATGATAAGTGCTTTGATTTTATCTTGATTTTCATATAGATATGTGTAATCAGGAATTACGTAATCAATTCCCAATAATTGATCATCAGGAAAAAGAATACCAGAGTCAATAATGATTAACTCATCTTGGTACTCTACACAATACATATTTTTACCTACTTCACCAAGACCCCCTAATGCAAAAACACCGACTTCGTTTTCTTTGAATAATTTATTTTGCATTATGAAATAGTCCTCCTTAAAAATGAATCGTCTATTTGTGAACACTCCCGCCACTTAATTTAGTGTAAAATTTGAAGTGGGGGCTTCTTGGGTTGTGCGAACTATCGTTCGCAAGATTACCAAGCTATCAAGGTTGTCCCATCCTCTATTTTCGCTTTTTGATTAGTATATTTAAAATCTTTTTAAATTTTAAGCTTGTCAATCTATTTTCATAACTCCCAGTTCATATTATATCATAACGCTCTTACATTCAAAGCTGTTTATGTTGAAAAATCTATTGAATTTTCGAACCGAAAATTCGTTTAATTCATCCCCCACTTACAATGTTCTTAACATTCTTGAAGAAGAAGTTTTCTTAAACGTCATTGATAAAATTATTATACAATATAACGACATTATTAGATAGTTAAATGTTTTGAAAAGGTTTTTTAAGTAATAAATAAAACATAAAATATGTTATAATTTACTTGAGGTGTTGAAGATGACACAGAAGAAGATTATATTTTTTGATATTGATCGAACATTATACGATCCTGATACAAGAAGTATCCCAGCTTCAACTATTAAAGCATTGAAAATATTAGCTTTAAGAGAAGATATAGAAATTGCGATTGCGACTGGTCGTGCTTTTTATATGCTTCATATAATCGATGAAATAAAAGAATATATCAATATTTTTATCACGATAAATGGGCAAATAATTATTAAAGATAAAATTACTATTTTTCGTAATCCGATTGAAAAAGATAAACTCTTAAGTGTTGTTAAAAAATTTGAAAAAGATAATTTGAAATATGGCTTTTTAGGAGAATTTGATGAAACATTAAATATTGTTGATGATAAAGGTAAAAAAGCATTTGAATTAGCTGATATGAATCTTCCAAGAATTGATCCCCATTTTTATCTGGATAATGATATTTTTCAAATGTGGGCCTTTTGTGAAAATAAATTTCATCAAAAGTATCGAGAATTCTTTAATTATTTGGATTTGGTATCTTGGCTAGGAGACGGGTTTGATTTATTAACAAAAGGTATGAGTAAAAAAGAAGGTATTAAAAAAATTCTTGAAATTGAAAATATTGAATTAGAAAATGCATACGCTTTTGGTGACGGGGATAATGATATAGAAATGCTTGATTTTATTCCTAATAGTATTGCCATGGGGAACGCAACAGAAAAAGCGAAAAAACACGCAAAATATTTAACTGACGATATTAAAAATGATGGGATATATAACGGATTGATTAGATTAGGGATTCTTTAACTAAATTAAGAAAACCCAGTTTAATAACTCCTATAGTAAATATCATAGTTAATTAGAGCAAATTCAACACTTAGAAGCATTTTTAAGGTTTTAAAAAGTGGGAGAATGCCCTTAGTAAGGATTTATCCATTAGAGGGACTAAAATCATTCATAGAGTTAAAAGATGCAAAGATATATCATTTCTCAAAAGAAAAAATCGAAGAGATTGAGTATGATGATATTGAGAGTGTTATTTTTACAAAACATTTTTTAAATAATAAAGGTAATTTTGTCGATAGATTGTAAAAGGTAGTGATTAGATGATAGCTTCAATACTCGTTGATGTAAAAGCAAAAGAAGTAGATAGAACTTTTGATTACAATGTACCAGAAAAACTAATGGATATAATTGAGATAGGGCAAAGGGTAAAAGTACCTTTTGGACCTCGTTTGATAATGGGTTATATATTAGAATTAAAAGAAACAAGTGAATTTAAAACATTAAAAAACATTGTCGAAGTATTAGACATTGTTCCTTCATTAACAAAGGAACTAATAGAATTAGGTAAAGAATTAAGTATATCTAATACAAGTCCATTAGTAAGCATTTATCAAGCAATGTTACCTAGCGCTTTAAAATCAAGATATAAAAAGAAATTAAATGTTATAGATAGTAGTTTACTGTCATTAGATTTAGCGTTAAAATTTAACCGATTTTCCCAAGTTATTTTTGATCAATTATTAAATGAATACTTAAAAGAAATAAAAGAAAATATTAAAACAGGAAATATCTTTATAAGTTATGAAGTTAAACAAGCAAACAAAGAACAATATTTAA
>CBDUWI010000169.1:0-3657 GCA_965370885.1 uncultured bacterium
TTTTCATTTTTTATTTAAAAGGGAAGGTTTAAAAACCATTTTTTATTATTTCAATATGAAAAATAACTCAGCTTTCATGAAAGAACTAATAGAAAAATCAACAACGGACGTTAATTTTGAATTACTTGAAAAAAAATTCAAGAAAAATACTAATGAATATATAGCTCTCCAAATTGTCATTAAAGAAGTAAAGCAAATGATGGAAAATTCCTAAAAAAGACTATCTAAAATAGTCTTTTTGTTTTATAATGAAATTACGACAAATTCATTAAAAGAGGTGAACATTTATGGCATATAAAGCATTATATAGAACATATAGACCAGCAGTTTTTGAAGAAATCGCTGGACAAGAACATATAACTAAGACTTTTAGAAATGCTTTAAAAAATAATAAGATTGCTCACGCCTATTTATTTAGCGGACCTAGAGGGACCGGAAAAACAACCATTGCTAAAATAGTAGCAAAGGCAGTTAATTGTGAAAAATTTCCTGCAGAAAATCCATGTAATGAATGCGATATTTGTCGTGGAATAGATGATAATTCAATAAGCGATGTAATTGAGATTGATGCAGCGAGTAATAATGGAGTAGATGAAATAAGAGAAATAAGAGACAAAGTAAAATATATGCCGGGAGTAGGTAAATATAAAGTTTATATTATTGATGAAGTTCACATGTTAAGTACAGGCGCTTTTAATGCATTATTGAAAACATTAGAAGAACCTCCAAGACACGTTATTTTCATATTAGCTACAACAGAGCCTCATAAAATTCCCGCAACAATACATTCACGTTGCCAAAGATTTGATTTTAGAGGAGTAAGTGTCCCTGAAATCACATTAAGATTAAATACAATTATCGAAAAAGAAGAAATTCAAATCGATAAAGAAGCTATTAAAGTAATCTCTGAAAGCTCTGAAGGTGGAATGAGAGATGCGATTAGCTTACTTGATCAAGTAGTTTCTTATACAAATGATAAAGTAACTGTTGAAGATGTACACGCCATAAAGGGAACTGTTTCAAATGAAAAATTATTAAAAATTGCTGAAGCAATTTACAAAAATGATCCTGTTGAAGCAATTAAGCAACTAGAGGAGCTTATTTTAAATGGTAAAGAAGCTACACGCTTAGTTGAGAACCTAATTAAATTTTATCGTGACATATTAATATTTAAAAATACTGAAACTCAAGAAATTAAACAACTAATTTATCGGAACCCTCTTTTCATTGATTTTGCTTCTAAATTAAGTAATAATATGATTTTTTTCTATATTGATACTTTAAATAAATCACAAAATGATATGAAACGATCTAACAACTCGAAACTATTTATGGAGTTAGCTTTAATCAAGATGGTGGACAAGGTTGAAAAACAAGAAATTGTTATCGAAGATGAATTTCTTCGTTTAAACGATGAACTTAATTTGCTAAAAAATAAATTTGAAAATGGTGAATTTGTTCAGAAAATAGTGAAAAAAATAGATGATTTTACGAAAGAGGAAATTATTCCAGAAGAGAAAAAACATGAAGTAGTACAACCCATTTTAGAAAAAGAAGAGAAAAAAGTTGAAGTTATAAAACCTATTGTAGAAACAAAAGAGGCGGTTATCGATGAAGTAAATGAACATATAGTAGATGAAAAGCCACTTTATACTAATGAAGATATTGAGGAAGTTCAAGAAAAAGTTCAAGAAAAAGTTGAAGAAGAAATTAAGGAAGATAAAAAAGAAAAAATTGCTGAAGTTAACTTGTTTGATACAATTGCTGAAGAACCAATTATAGAAGTTAAGGAGCCTTATAAAACATTTGATATTAGATATGTTGAAGATGTTTTAAATAAAGCAAATAGAGAAGTTAAGATTGCAATGAATATGAGATGGTATGATATCGAAAGACAATCATCTAGTGCTGACTTACAATATGCAAAAATGATTGTTGAAGGTCGATTAGTTGCTACCGATTCCAAAATGATAATAATAGAATATCCTAATCCTGCTATATGCAACAGATTGATGAAACCGGATATTAAAGAAAAAATTACAGAATTGCTATGTAAATTTTATGATATGGAAATAAATTATTTAGCATTACCGAAAGTTGTTTGGGAAGAAAAATCACAAGAATTTATTCAAAAATGGAAACAAGGTATTAAAAATATTAAATTATCGCCTATTAATCATCCTGATTTAAAAGAAATGCCAATAATCAATCATGATATAGATGATATGACACCAGATAGTGTTAAAGAAGCGATAAATTTATTTGGTTCAGATTTAGTGAAAGTTAAGAAGGGGGAACAAAAATGAATCCCGGAATGATTAAAAAGCTTCAAAAAATGCAAAAGGATATGGTTTTTGCCCAACAGGAACTTGAAGCCTCTACTTTTTATGGAAGTGCTGGGGGGCAAATGGTTTTAGTAGAATTTACTGGAGACCGTAAAATGAAAAATATAACTATAAATCCTGAAGTTTTCGAATCGAAGGAAGATTTAGATATCCTACAAGACACAATCGTAGCTGCAGTAAATGACTGCATAAAAAAAATTGATGAAGAAACAGAAAGAGTAATGTCACAATTCACAGGTGGAGGATTACCTGGATTATTTTAAGGATGTGATTTAATGAAATATCCCGAAGCAATAGATTCACTTATCGAAGCATTACGAAAATATCCCGGTGTAGGGAAAAAAACAGCAGAGCGTTTTGCTTTATATACTGTTAATCGTTTGAATGATGAAGCAATTGATGAAATTGTTCAGTCGTTCTTAAAAATTAAAGAAGATATTTTTAAATGTCCTATATGTGGAAACATAACTGACACTGATCCTTGTTATATATGCAAAGATCAATCAAGAGATAAAAGTATTATGATTGTAGTTGAGGATGCAAAAGACGTAATAGTAATGGAAAAAACTAATAAGTTTCATGGGCAATATCATGTATTAAACGGGTCTATTTCTCCAAGTGATGGAATAGGACCAGAAGATATTAATATCAAAGGGCTATTAGTTAGATTAAAAGATGAAGCTATAAAAGAGGTCGTCTTAGCTACTAATTTAAGTAACGAAGGGGAAACAACTGCCCAATATATTGGCAGGTTATTAAAGGATACTAATATTCTAGTTACTAGGATAGCTCACGGTATTCCAGCGGGTGGAAATATTGAATATGCTGATGAAATAACTATTGCAAAAGCACTTGAAGGAAGAAGAGAATTATAATATTTTTTAAAAATTCATAAAATTTTCACATGTTTTTTGGTATAATGTAAATAGAATACATTAGAAGAGGTGTTAATATGTTTGAAAACATACCATTTATTGGGGATTTAATAGTAAAATTAGAAGCAGCAATAGATTTAGATGTCTATTTACAAAAGGCATTTGACTTTATTCTAAGTTTAAGTTTTGCTGAAAAAGCAATTGGATTAGTTGGCGGAGGTATAATTATTTTGCTCGGTGCAATGGAACTTATTAAAAAGCTTTCAAAGCTTATTATAATTGTTGCTATTTTGGCAGGTTTATGGGTTTTATACAAAACCGCTATGTAGAGCTTAACATTAAATAAAAAAGACGAAGATTTTCGTCTTTTTTATTTATAAAATATATGTTTAAAACTACTGAATAATGTATAGGGTTACATTTTAAATATTTTTTTA
>CBDUWI010000170.1:0-3616 GCA_965370885.1 uncultured bacterium
ACCGATCTCTTTGAGAATGTTTAACAATACTTTCAATTCCTTCTCCCGTTAATTTATCATATTGACCAGAAGTTTTAATAGCTCTTTCTGAAATAGTCTTTTGCAAATCAGCGAACCGACTTAGCCCTTTGACTTCACTAGTTACACCAACCTTTTTACCAACAGCAGAAGCCGCTCTTCCAGTCCAGGCAGCTTTTCCAAGGAGACTAGACTCTGCTCCTAACTTCGCTCCCTTTAATGCGCTCTCTCCAACTTTTGCTGCTTTCATTGCGCCAATAGCAGTTCTCGGAACAATTGCAGAAGTTCCAAGAGTAGCCCAAGCAAGAGGATCAAGAGCTACGTCCAAAGCAAACCCAAGCGGCATGGCAACGTAGTTATTCATCCCATATGAACGTAACAAATCTCCATAAGTTCCTTGCTCTTTAATGTTTGCTTTTATATTTTTAAGCAATCCCTTTTCCGTACCTTTCCCTAAGATACTTTCAATAGCACCAGTCACAGCGTAACCAGGTGTAAGCATAGCATGGAGAATTTTTCCTATAGCCCCCTTCTCATCCTTTGGTTCAGCACCAGGACTTCGTTCTGTATACCACTGTTCTTTCAATCTTTGCGCTTCAGCCATACCTTCTGATCTTTCTAAACCAAGAACTTTTCTTTGTAAAGAAACATCCTCTTGAGTAGGAGTTGTACCAGGAGAATAGGCAGTAGGAGACTTTTGAAGCAATTCTCTATATTTTTTCAACATTTGTGAACTATCTTCTGCCATATTGTTTAAAAAATAAAAAAAGTTATTAAAAAATGTATTTTATTTTCATTTTCTTATAAAAAGTATAGCACGAGTACCAATTATTTGTCATTTTTTACAAATAACAAAAAAGAGTGGAATAAATACCACTCTTTTTTCTTTCCTCTTTGAAAATACAAAACTGTATAGAGGAAATAAATTATTGTTTCAAGACCACACACTATCTTGAAACAAGTAACAAAGAAACACTTACATTATACTCCAAGACCTGAATTAAGTCAATCCTTGTTTTTCGCTTTTACATATTCTTTTAATTTTATAGATGGCTTAAACCTAGCAGTGCTCACGGAATCAATATCTATCATATTCCCAGAAATCACATGTACCATTCTTTTAGCCTTTTGTTCTTTAACATAAAACTCTCCAAACTCTGGATAAACTAAACTCTTCCCATTACCTAGATTTCTTATAGTTTTCCGAATCAATCCATAGTAAACTTTTTTTACAACATCTATATCGTTAGTCCCAACCTCCAAGGCTAAATTTTCGAAAAACTTTTTATTCATATATTTTTCCCATAAATTCCCTTTACTAAATCAACATCCTTGTCAGTCTTGACAAGATATTCTATATTCCTTTCCTCGGCATACTGCAAAAACAAATATCCCTTTACATCTTCATCGCACAATTCTAAAAACATATTTCTGAAAACTGCAAAATCTTTTATCAAGCAATGACCACCAGCACCCCTTCCGCCTTTGTCAACTGGCCTAGTATGAATAGGATCTATTCTCGGTTCTGACAGAACTCCTCTCCAAACAACATCCCAATCCGCTCCGAGCTTGACGGCCATGTCATAAGAGAGATTGAAAAAAACATTCTTTATATAAAAATAACAATTGTGAACATATTTTATATAAGTAGATTCTTCATACTTACAAATAGAACTGTACGGAGCCTTTGGTAAAATTTTCATAACTTTCTCTGCCGCCAAGAGACATACTCCAGAATCAAGATCAGAAACTCCAATTATATTTTTCTTCGGATGATCCGTATCTTCTCTTGCCGTATTTTCATCAAGAAATTCTGGAACATGTAAAATTTGTAAATCCTCAAATTTCTTACTTATCTTTTTCAAAGTTATACATGGCAAAGTAGATTTTATACAAACAATAGTATCATTCGCCAAAAAAGAAACAACTTCCAAAAGAATACTATCGTCAAACCCATCTTCGCAAGTAGGAGTTGGAACTGCTATAAAAACAATCTTACATTTTTTTAACTCCTTCTTATTATCTACGTATTTTTTCTCTTTAGAATATCCAACAACATCATACCCTCTTGATTTAAAATTATCGTAGAGATTTTTACCAACAAATCCCATACCAATAAATCCAATTTTTTCTTCCATGTTATTATTTTAATTTATTAAACTCAGAAGCTCTTTCTCTGAGTATTTCTGACTTTTTATTCATCTTTTCCTCTGTGCCATAAAAAGTTATTTCCCAAATAAAATGCGCTAAAATATCCTCATATAAATAATGATCTAATGTATCTTGAGAAATTGGAATTCTAGAAATACTTTTCCATGAACGAAAATCCAAAGAAAACTTGTTAGTTTCTATGCTATAAAAACTATCTTCAGCGCCCTTTAGAATATTAACCATTCCACAAACAAATATATTTATGACTTCTTTATGATTCTGTTTTATTTTTCTGTATTTTTTTATCTTTTCAAACAACTCTTCGTAATTATTTCTATCATATGGATAATGATATTTTATAGCACGCTTCACGTCTTTCCATTCTACCACTCTAGCAATATCTATTATTGTTATATTTTTCATTCTTTTGTTTTATCTTTTTTAAATTTGTCTGAACAAACCTGGCAATACTTGGAACCATTTTTTCTTCTTCTATAACATTTGTCCTTCTCACATAAGTCTAATTTTTTTCTGGAATTTGTCTTTAGCGACGAATCAAAATATTCTTTTATTTCTTCTTCACTGAGTTCTGTAATACTAAGATCTTTTTCTACATCACCGATATTAAAGATCAATAACTCATTATTTTTAACAACTGACAAATTATGTTCCAAATTATTCGCAGAAGCTTTCCCAGCCACAATAGCTAACGAATCAGCTTCATCAATTTTCTTTAGAGCATTTTCAATAGTGTAGTCATAGTTTGCAAACAAAGAAGAGTTGGGATTTATGACATGAATACTTTTAAGATCTGAAGATTTTATATACTTTATAACTTCTTTTTTGTCAACAAGAAATACTCCGTCTGTAATACTTCGCTTAACTTTTATTTTCATTTTTGTCTATTAAAAATTTATCTACAATACGATTACGAATATGTTTATATTCTCTCCACTCTTCAAAAGAACTTCCTTTACTTTCTGTTTCAACTTTATCTATTTCCCTTAGAATACTTTTTACGAGATTTCTCCTTTCTTCAGAAATAAAAGTTTCAATCTCTATCACCACTAACGGATCTATCCCGCCAGAGAACCTTAAAGTGTTTCCTAGCTTTACGGTATTTCCAACAAACCTATTTTCAAATCTTTCTTTCCAATCTTCCATTTTTATTTTTTAATTTATAAAACTTTTTCTATTTGTGCTTTTTTATTTCTTGCATTCCGCAATCTATTTAATTTTAAACACCATCGTCTATATCTTTCAGCTTTCTCTGGAACACTACTTTTAGAAAAATTAGAACAGGTAGAACATTCATCACACGTGTTCCCTTGTTTAGAATATCTTACCAACGGATCAACCCTATCTTTTATTTTGCATCCGCAAACAAAACATCTCTTTTTTATTTTAATCTTTAGTTTATTTTTGGTGATCGTTTGCAGACAGTATT
>CBDUWI010000171.1:0-3576 GCA_965370885.1 uncultured bacterium
TGCTATTAATCAATTAAGCTTTCGTATAGATGACTTAAATAATAGAATTAATGAAGTTAATAAAAATATTCGCGATCTTGAAAAGCATGTAGATCAAGTGTATATACTTGTATCAAATATTGATAAACGAGCTTCATTAAATAGACAAACAATTGATAATCATATAAAAAGTCATGATAGTGAAAGTAAAAGACGGGAAGTAACGGGTATAAATATAACATCATTAATTGGTAATTTCAGTAGTGCCTTAATGGGTGCAGGACTGATGTTATATCTATCATAAGTAACATAACAAAGAGATATATGGAGGAGGCATACAATATGGCAAAAAAGCAGGACATATTATTTAGAAAGACAGAAGAGAATAGAGATACGCTGTATAATGTAGAAGTACACGTTCTCGAAGCAGAAGATAATACCATACTAGAAATAGAATTAACAGAAAGAAAATCTGCATTACAACCAATAGAACTAGCGACAACAAAAGAGTTGTTTAGCGGTATTGTAACACCAGGTTCATATGAAGCTATGACTGTTATATTTTTAGATATTATGGAAGGAACTCCTACAGGTCATATAACAACAAGAAGTGCGTCAATAATTATGGAAAATATATTTGGTCTACACATTGGATATAATTTAAACGATGAACTATCGTACATGGGAATATCACTAGATTCAAAACCTCTGTATGAATATGAATGAAATATACATATGAAAGTAGATTTTGATGTGAGCATTAAGTATTAAGTTAAAAGGTGAATAGTATGGAAAATAAAGCATTGTTAATTGAATGGGATCCAAATACAGGGAAACGAGCAGGTAATATTAATCCAAGAGATACAAATCTTCCATGTTATGGTTGGCAAAATATGGATGTTGAACCTGCTATCGAATTGAGATTGGTTACTGATGGTAAGATAGGAAAATACAACACTACTGTCTCAGGCATTACTCTTTTATCAGGAAAAGATGAAATCAATATAGCAATTGATAATAACTTTCCTATTAAAATATCAATTGAAGATGAATTAATTTACTCCGAGCACGTCAAGGAGAAGATCAATACCAACGATATTAAAATTGATGATCTGCCAGATAATAAAGTAGAACGATTAAAAGAGTTAAAAGATAAATACAAAATCAAAGGTATCAAAGAGATAAAACCACAGAAGGTATAATATGAGTTTTGGAAATGTTATACGGCAAGCTGCATCTCCAAATTCTTTACCGTGTGGAGTTGGTGGGGATACAAGTAAAATATGGCATTGCAATGGTAGTCCTGCTCCTAGATTATATGAACTTAGTATAACTGACTTTTCTGTAGTTCAAAGCAGAGCAAGTCAACCACACGAGGTTGCAAATGGAAGTGGGGGTAATTCATCAACAATATGGCATTGTGAAAATTATAATGATCATATATCTCAACGTAAAACATCAGATCTGTCATTAATTAGAAATATACAAAATCCAATACCTGTCACGGTCGGAACTGGAATTGGTGGTGATTCTAGTAAGATATGGCATTGTGGTTGGATAACAGATTTGATATATGAGCTTAGTACAGCTAACTTTTCAGTAATTAGATCTGCAGCTAAACCGGGTTCATATCCAGAAGGAATCGGTGGTGATAGTAGTGTGATATGGCATTGTGATTGGGGTACTGATAAGTTATATGAACTTAGTACGACTGATTTTTCAGTAGTTCAAATTGCTAGTTCACCAGGCACTTGGGGTAAAGGAATTGGAGGGGATATCAATGTAATATGGCATTGTGATGAAGGTACTGATAATATTTATGAGCTCGATGCTGCATATATACCACCAACTTACACTATATCTGGTAATGTAAAAGATGCAGATGGAAATAATTTAAACAATGTAACAGTAACATTAACTGATGGTACTAACTATTCAACAACTACAGATGCTAGTGGTAATTATTCTCAAGTAGTAGACCCAGATGTATATACAGTTACAGCAACACTTTCTGGTTATTTAAATTCTTCTACTTCAGTTGATGCAAGTGCTGGTGATCAAATACAAAATTTTATATTATCTAAACCAATTATTTCAGGTAATGTGAAAGATAGTGGTGGAAATAATCTAAATAATGTGACTATATCTCTAGATAATGGTATATCTTATGAAACAACTACAGATGGTAGCGGTAATTATTCTCAAGTAGTTAACCCAGATGTATATACTGTAACAGCGTTATTAGCTGGATACTTAGATAATTCTGCTTTAGTTAATGCAAGTGCTGGTGATCAGACACAGAATTTTGTGCTGTCAAAACCTGTCATATCAGGAAATATCAAAGACGATAAAGGTTATAATATAGATGGTGCTATTATTGTATTCACAGATGATACATCTTACGAAACAACAACAGATTCAGATGGTAACTATTCTCAAGAAGTAGATACTGATAAATATACAGTAGAAGCCTCTCTTACAGGATACTTATCAGATTCTGCAGATGTAGATGCATCGTCTTCTGATCAGACTCAAGATTTTGTATTAGGTAGGACTACTGCACCTCACGATAAAGGAATATACTTAGGAAATAGATATCTATTAAGAGATATAAGATCATAATTAATGATCAGTAATTTTCTATTCATCTATAATTATAATATTATCTACATCAACAAAATCTAGCTTTGTAGATTTATTAGTCATACACACTCTTTTCACATTTTTCATAGCAGCATCAATATCTCTCAAAAAAGAGAATTTTCTACTATTTCTTAAAATTATCTTTTTTATAAACCTGTCATTAATTCTCTTATCTAGATCAGGATATATAGAACTCATAATATTGACAACCATTTTAGCTCGGCTACTATTATTATAACCATATATCTGATTAAGCGCCTTTAGGTCTTGGATATGAAAATCTAGTACGGATCTTATACTCACACTTAATTTACCTGTCACATATTCATTACAACCACATTCATGGACGTAGTCATGTATTTTGCATATCACACAGTCATCTTGGTAGCACGAATTAAAAATAACACCACAGTTTATACATATAAAATCGCTTTCTAGATACAATCTCTTGTTATGTCTATTATCAATGTCACTAACATCCGATGAATCTATGTATTTAATCATTATAATACCTACTATACTAGAACCTGGCTCGTATATATAACTTCGACATTCTTACTCTCATTATCACAATAAACTGATGTAGATAGAGATTGACATGCAGATGTACACATACTTCCTACTATAATTTCACCACGATTTAATATCCATATGCCTATATCAGCATAAGGCTTCTCTTTATAAGTATCTTTTATGATTACTTCTACTACATGGATTTTAGATATATAACCGTCAATAGATATACATTTCCATTGAACTTTTATTCTACCGTATCTAATCCAGGTCATATAAATCCCTTATAAACTATTCTAAACCGTATTTATATTTTCCTTCTTCAAATACGACAGTAATAACGGTATCACTAAAGTAACCGTCCGGTGTAGGATATAATCCAAATATTTCACCAGATTTTCTAGATTGAATCATACTTGCTTTCTGAGGGTTATCACTTTT
>CBDUWI010000172.1:0-3558 GCA_965370885.1 uncultured bacterium
CGCAGGGCAATATCCGCCATCATATACTGCATGACAACTTGTTTGATCACTTAATAAATCAATATTAATATTATTATCAACTGCATATTCCAGTATTTCTACAATATTGCCAAAATAAGCAATTGAAAATGCTTCGCGTTTTTTAATGTATTCAGAAGCTTTAGCAAATGCTTCTTTTGGAGTCTTAGCAATATAACTAATCCATCCTTGAATATATCTTGTTTCAATTCGTGAATAATCAACTTCAGCAATTATCCCAACTCCACCACTTATTTCAACAGCCTTCCCTTGAGCTCCGCTCATTCCACCTAGACCTGAAGATACAAATAGCTTCCCTGCTAAATCTTCTTTTTCGGGAATATTTAATTTGCTTCTTCCAGCATTTAACAATGTTGAATAAGTTCCATGAACAATTCCTTGTGGTCCAATATACATCCAACCACCCGCTGTCATTTGTCCATAATTTGCGACACCAAGTTGAGCTGCTCTATTCCAATTATCGATATCATCATAAGCACCAATCATTAGTCCGTTAGTAATAACAACTCTTGGAGAATTTTTTGGAGCAGCAAATAACCCTAAAGGATGTCCCGACATTACAACCAATGTTTGCTCATCATTTATTTCTTCTAAATATTTTTTTATTAAGTGATACTGCATCCAGTTTTGCATTACTCTTCCAGTTTCACCATAAGTAACAAGTTCATAAGGATATAAGGCAATCTCAAAATCGAGATTATTATCAATCATCACTTGAAATGCTTTACCTTCAACAATTTGACCTTTATATTCTTCAATTGGTTTACCATATATTTTCTTGTTTGGTCTAAAGCGATATCCATAAATTCTACCTTTTGAAAGAAGTTCTTCTAAAAACTCTGGTACTAATTCCTTATGCCATTTTTCAGGGATATAACGAAGAGCGTTTTTAAGAGCAATCTTTGTTTCTTCTTTTGATAAATTAAATTCTCTTTTTGGAGCTCTTCTTATATTTTCCTTAAATTCAGGATACTCAGGCAATTCATTAAAAATATCTTCTAATGTAAAACTCAATTCAGGATTCATTAATTTTCCTCCTTAAAAATATACTCAAATAGTTCTCCACTTTCAATAAGACTATTTACTTTATGAATGTGATTATACATAATCTCATCATTCTTAATAAAAGGGATATATTCTCTAACTTTATTATAAGCTCTTTTTGTGAATTTACCTAGTTCAAGTTTACCTCTCAAATCAATTGCTTGGCAAGCTGTGAATATTTCCATAGCAATAACTTGTCTAGAGTTTTTATAAATCTCAATTGCTTTTCTTGCTGCTATTGTCCCCATAGATACATGATCTTCCTGATTAGCACTTGAAGGAATACTGTCGACACTTGCTGGGTGAGATAGTATTTTATTTTCACTCACTAAAGATGCTGCGCTATACTGAACTATCATAAACCCTGAGTTTATTCCCGAACCATTCACTAAAAATGCAGGTAGTCCGTTTGATAAAGCTGGGTTAACCATTCTTTCTAATCTTCTTTCAGAAATGTTAGCCATTTCTGAAATCGCAATTCCCATATAATCGAAAGGCATTGCTAAAGGTTCTCCATGAAAGTTTCCAGCACTTATAGCTTTACCTTCGTCTAAGAAGATAATAGGATTATCAGTTACAGCATTCATCTCTATTTCAATTTTATCTTTAACGAAAGTTAAAGCATCTAAAGTAGCGCCATGTACTTGCGGAGCACATCTTATTGAATAAGCATCTTGAGTTCTTAGCTCTCCTTGCGATGTTATGTATTTACTACCATCTAAATAATCTCTTACCTCTTTTGCTGAATCAATTTGTCCTTGGTGCCCTCTTACTAAATGTACTCTATCATCAAAAGCATCAATAATTCCATTTAATGCCTCCAATGTTAAAGATAAAGCAATGTTTGATAATTTTGCTAACTTAAATGAATCGTGTAATGCTATAGATCCTACGCTTGTCATAGCTTGTGTGCCATTAATTAAACTTAACCCCTCTTTCGCCTTTAAGTCTTCAAGAGGCGAAATTTGCGCTTCCTTGAAAGCATCCAATGTATCCATTCGCTTTCCTATATAAAAAACTTCTCCTAATCCAATTAAAGGTAAACTCATGTGTGACAATGGTGCTAAATCACCGCTAGCTCCTAAGCTACCTTTTTCAAAGACAACAGGACAAACATCTTTATTAAGCATTTCTAGTAGTTTTTCTAATGTCTCTAATCTAACCCCGCTATATCCTTTTACCAGAGCATTTACTCTTAATACCATCATACCTCTAACTATTTCGCAAGAAAAAGGAGAGCCCACACCGCAAGCGTGACTCATAAGCAAGTTCTTTTGCAGGACGCTAACATTATGCTTTTCTACTGGAACATCTGATAACTTCCCAAACCCAGTATTAATTCCATAAACTGGTTTCTCGCTTTCAACAACCCCATTAACAAATTCTCTTGCTTTAAGTACAAGTTGTTTGCTTTCTTCGCTAATAGATACTTCTTCCTTAAATCTAGCTACATTAATAAACTTCTCTAAATCCAAGCTTTTACCGTCTAATATAATCATTTTTACCAGCTCCCATATTAAAGTTATATCTAATTATATCTTAAAATTTACAAAAATAAAAGAAATATATTGCAATTAACGGCTTAGTTTAGTGCTTTACATCACTAAAGTGATGGTAATGATTACTTATTAAGTAAAATATAGAAACTTAAATATAGTCATTTTAATAGACTTTTAAATCTTCATCTATGATAATAATATATTGTGATTTATGAATTTGAGGTGTGGAGAGTAAAATAAGAAATAATGCATACACTTTCCTTGCCATAAAAAACACCTCCATACTTTATTATAGTATAGAGGTGCGTTTTTTTTAAGTGTCCACTAAATGGGGTTCACTATATTATATACGTTTATAATATTTCTATATCAATCAAAACTCCGAAATGATCTGATACTAAATTATCTCCTTCATCAAAGAGATATGCCATCATATTATAGATCATTCCTTCATATATGTTTGTCCTTTTTAGAATCGTATATTCATCATTTTCATAAAAAATGCTAAATAGATCTTGTTGTGGATTTTCTAGTGGTTCTTGTGGATTTTCTAGTGGTTCAATCTTTTCATCAACACAAGCAGATAAAGTAAATATCAATGAAACCATTAATAAACTTATAATTATTTTTTCATAACAATATCTCCCCTTTTTTTTCTTTGCTGTTTATTCATTGATTACAAGGTACTCTTGATAAATCGTACCGTAGAGATTTGCAATATTTCCAATTGGTGAATCAATATAATATACTACTGCCTCAAATTCGCCATTATTGAAAATGTGGATATGAATATGATTCTCATAAAGTTCAATAAGAAGTTCTCTTTCTCCATTTATCAGTGATATATTTATTGGACCCTGAGAGTAAGTTAATCTACAAACAATATCTTCACATGAAAGATAAGGTATACCTAAGGGTTCAGATAAAATAAAGTTTATGTCCTCTGATATACTAACAAAATCTAAATCAATTGTTT
>CBDUWI010000173.1:0-3541 GCA_965370885.1 uncultured bacterium
TGTCAGTGATATCAGTGATAAATGATTCCATACTTGAATATTCAAAGACACTTATTTCTTGATTTTCAATATTAAAGGCTGGTGGTATTGTATCAACCACAGTAATGTTAAAGGTTTTATTAAGGGTATAATTTTCTACATCCGTAGCCTTAACGGTAACTTGATAAATACCTGGTGTATCATAATCAATACCATCCTGTATCTCTTCATATGTTACATCTGTGTTTGTTCCCTGTATTACAAACATATTCCAATCTATATCAGATGTACCTGCTTCAATGGTATAACTACTTATATCAAAATCGATTAAAACAAGTGGATCTATGACATATACAGTAATTGTCTGTTCTGTATAATTACCGTATTCATCAGTTAATCTAATGTCAACACTATATTCACCATGCACATTATAATCTATAGAAGTATTATGTTCAGAATATGTTAGGTGTGTATCACTATTGTCAGATATATCCGTAATAAGTGATTCTAAACTTGTATACTCAAATACATTTATCTCTTGATTATCGATATTGAAACTTGGTGGTGTTGTATCCACTACTGTAACATCAAATGTTATTTCTTTTGTATTGTCTTTTCTGTTGATCGCTTTAATCGTGACATTATATGTACCTGGTGTATTATAATCGATATTATCAGATACTTCTTCAAATGTTAATTCTTGATCCGATATACTAACAGCTTTTGTACCCCAATCAAGATTAACCGAAGAAGCTTCGATCGTTGCTTCACTTATATCGAATTTTATTTCGTTATTGATCTTACACGAGGTTAGAAACAATACAAAAAAGAATACTATTATTACTTTTTTCATTTTAATCACCATCCATATAATGCTGGTTTGGAATGAGATATCGCAAAGTATACAGTTGTTGAATTATAAAAGTTCTCAAAGAAATCCACAGGAGTGATATATGTAAGATTTTTATTCCAATTGCTATTATCTATATATAGTCCTAATGGAAGTTCTTCAGATTGTAGTTGTCCCGGTTTGTTAGCCCAGTTACCATCTTCTAGTTGAATCATAAAATGAAAATCATCAGTACTATATCGATTCTCACCTGAGGGATAGAAAATATGATAATTTGAAGTGGAATATACATCACCTGTTCTTAGAGCTATTCTGTATTCATTAGAATAAATTGCATCATCATATGATGATAGCTGCCTAACTGAATAAAACTGTTGATCCTCAATCGTATAAATTACAGCTGGAACAATTGTGTTTTGAAAATACTGTTCGTCAACCTGAATATTACTAAAATTTATAACACCAGTTGCATTATAAATATGAATCCACTCATCGGTTTTTCTTAGTGCATATCCAAAACAGTTTAGTATTGCACTATTAGTATCATAATAATCAGGTGCATCACCAAAATCTCCTGTTATAGTTGATACATACTCAATTGTTAAGAATGGGCTATCACTTTGGTTAGCGTTTTCTGAACGAAAATTCATATACTTTAGACTACTTGAACCTAAAAGTATGAATTCAGGAGATAGTTCGAGTAATAATATTGAATCCCCATTATTTATATGCGAAATTACCTCTGATGTAATATCATATGAGATTGTATTTGAGGATACGAATGGATTGGATATAAGAATCTTAGTATAGTTTGTATATCCATCAATATCGTTATACTCGTCTGAAGTGACCTCTGAAAGAGGTAGCTTTGCATTGACGTTAGATTGGATTCTTTCAATTTGTAAATCTGCATCTGTAACAGTTATACCTGTCCCAACAAAATTGGTTAAATTGATTTCTACTATACTGTACAGTAAGTACTCATCTAGCTGTACTGGTGTATTTTGGAAAGGGTAATATTTTTGCTTTGACACAGTGAAGATGCTTGAATCATATCCTTCACTCGTATCTTTTACAATAGTCTTATCCCTATACCAATAATCATTGACAACTGTTGAATATGTTATTCCACCTACTAAGGTTACAGGATAGACAATGTTTTCATCATCGAGAAAATCATTACTGGTAGTTAAAACCACTTCATATCCATATGCGGATTCAGTTACACTCATTTTTGTATTAGTTGATATGTTACCAATACTATCTACCATATAGTATTCCTCAAATTCAAAGATTGGTGCATTTGCTTTATCTACAAAATAATACTTACCTTCAACTTCTTTTAGAACAAGATCACTTGAGGATATTGTAAATCTAAAAAACCTATCACTATAAATGTCATTTATAGAGTATATGCTTTTGAACTGACTGTTTTCAGACATGAAAGATATTACTGATAAATCAGAATAATCGAATTGAAAACAATTAGAGTTTTCTATATTAATTTCAGTTATACTCTCCTCTTTATTAGTCGAAAAATCTAATTGAACATTATAAATGTCTAGATATTCAATAGTTACTTGTCCTTTGTCTTCTATTTTGTTAGATACTTCCACTTGATAGTTTGCTTTTTTAGTAACATATTCTTCTTCATTCTCGCTATATATAATTTCATTCTCAAATTCAACAAATTCATCACCATTAAAATAATGAATAGGTTCTGTATAAAGTTCATACCTGAATATACTATTTCCAAGTGAATATACTTTACCATTTGTTGTTCGTTGTTCTAGTACCTCTACTTGATATAAAGTTTCTGCATAAATTGTACTTGACTTAAATACTATTACTGATATAAAAACTAACAAAAAAATCCCTATTCTCTTCATAGTTCACCTCTTCCTTTCAATCCTTATATTTCCCTTTACAACTTAATTATAAAATTTAATGTTGCAATTGTAAACATTTACTTTATCTAAAATCGTGAAAATGATTCTGGAAAACTGGACCCGTATGGAATCTTATCAATTACTAATTACTGCTCGTAACCTTATTCTAATGATTTCTTATATTGCTTTACACCTTTTTTTGCCATATTAAAAACACCTCCATACTATTATTATAGTACAAAGGTGTTCCCTCTTTTTATTTTGTGTCCACTAAACGGGGTTCACTTTATTATTACTCTTTTTTTAGATTTAATTATAAGCGATCAATTAACATATTCGTCGCAGCATTTCTAAAAACAACGTCCACTTTATCTTTAGTAATAGTTAATACCACATATGAAGGCGGTTTATTATCTTTAGGACTTTGAATACTACCAGGATTTATTAAAAGTAATGTATTTACTTTATCTTTTCTTGCGATATGAGTATGTCCATATAAAATAATATCATATTCTTTATCAAAACCATGATTCATTAATTTTTTTAAATCGGTTCGAACAGAATATTTATGACCATGTGTTAAGAATACTTTCTTGTTTTCTATTTCCATAACGCTTTCATAACAAAAACCAGGATCTCGGGGATAATTACCTTTAATAGCAACAATATCGAGATCTAGTAAATAACTAAGTTTCAACTCAGTATCACCTAAAGAAATATAATAATCAGCATTGGGATTAAAAGTAATAATTCTTTCAATTAATGTTTCATTTCCGTGTGCATCACTAAATACGACTAATTTCATTTAAACAACCCCTTGTAT
>CBDUWI010000174.1:0-3528 GCA_965370885.1 uncultured bacterium
GATACCTCCTTAAATTTCTAAAGCTATTTTAAAATCCTTATAATACCCTCTGTTCACTTCAACATGATCTCCGTTTTTCATTAATAAGTCGAGTTTAGAGTTAAGAGCAGGCTTAATGTATTCAATTTTACCAATATTAACTAAACAATATTTGCTGACACGAATAAAATCTTTGTGTTTAAGCATTTCCTCAATTTCATATAATTTAATCTTAATAAGCAATCGCGTGTTACTTATAACACCAAATACATCTTCATCTTCGACAATGAAGTAGTAAAAGTTACGAGATTCTACACTTTTTTGTCCAAATTCATTACTGCCAACAATGTGTAAATCTTCCCCTCTTACAATCAAATCGAGTAGTTTTGTTATTTTGGTAAACTCTGAGGAATTAAAAACAATATTAATTTTATCGTCTTCAACTAATTCCTTGTCGTTAGTTAAAACATAGTCATAAATGATTGTTTCAACTAAGTTTAATCTCTCTTTAATTATTTTATGTTCTTCAGCGTTAACTTTTAATTTAAACATAAAATAGCCTCCTCTTGAAGTTATACATAGAATATCACTTCTAATTTTCTTTTAAAATAGTTTTGCAGTATCATACATATATTTTACACTAAACTACATGAAAAATACATATAGAAGAGAAAAAGAGGCATAAAACTTGCCTCTTTAAAGTGATTTTAATTTATTATATAATTTAGAAATTGGCAATCCGACAATAGCAAAATAATCCCCACTAATTTCTTTAATATGTTTAGAGCCATACCCTTGAATTCCGTATGATCCTGCTTTATCAAAAGGTTCATCTGTCGCAATGTATGTTTGTATTTCTTCATCAGATACATTATTGAAAGTTACATCAGCAAAGCTATAAAAGCAATCTTTATAATCACCATTTACAATAGCACATCCAGTTAAAACTCGATGAGTTCTATCATTAAGTAACCTTAACATTCTATATGCATCTTCTTTATCTCTTGGTTTTCCTAAAGGAACGCCATCGACAATAACTAAAGTATCAAAACCTAATACAAAAGTGTCCTCGTTTTTATTACTTATTTCTTTAGCTTTTTGATAAGCTAAGTTCATTACGACCTCTTCATTAGTTAAATCACCATTAATATCTTCAACAATATCGCTAGGAATAACCGTAAAATCAATTTCAAGTAAATTTAGCAATTCAATTCTTCTTGGCGATTTACTTGCTAAAATAAAATTCTTATTCTTCAACAAGTTCAACTTTTCCATCTTTAACAAATAGAAGTAATATTGTTGCAATAACTAAAGGTATTAATAACAATAGTACTGCACCATTAGTTCCTAGTCTATCTTCTGCTTGGAAATAAGCGATTAGAAATGGTGATATAATTCCCCCAAATCTGCCAAAAACGCTAAAGAATCCAAAGAAGTCATTTGCTTTTTCTAAAGGAACCATCTTCGCAAAGTAGCTTCTACTTACTGACTGAATTCCACCTTGAGCTGTCCCAATTAATGCTCCAACAATCCACATAAAGTATTCTCTTCCTTCAGTAATGTTAAATACAATGTAAACACTAAGTGCATAAACTAATATACCATAAAAAATCATTCTCTTACCGCCATATTTATTAGCTAATCTTCCGTAAATAATTGCTGAAGGAAACGCAATTATTTGTACCATTACGATAACACCAAGCATCACTGGTGCTGTAACCCCCAAGTCAGACCCTAAGTTTGTCGCTAGCCTAATTACTGAATTTACAACATCAATATAAAGTAAATATGCTATTAAGAATATAAAAATATATTTATATGCTTTAATTTCTTTAAATGTTTTCCCTAATCTTTTTATAGATTTACCAAATGAATTTTCCACTTGATCGATATTATATGTTTGTTCTACATCTCTTAATAGAGGTAAAGAATAATATATCCACCAGGCGATAGACACTAAAAATGCAAAACTAATAGAATAATGAACTAAAGTCTCAGAAGCTTCTCCTAAAATGCCCATAGTTAGTAATCCGTATGGAATTATACCTATGAAGAATGGTATTAAACTTCCTATATATCCCCATGCGAATCCAGTCGAGCTAATAATATCCATTCTATCTTCATCAGCAACATCAACTAAAAATGCATCATACATTACATTAGTTAAGTTATAACCAATACTAGAAATTGTAAATATTGCTAATAATACAACCCAGTTATATTGAGGAATAGCTATCCCAATGCCACCAATAACACCTATAGTTAAGAAAATCTTAAAGAATTTTTTCTTATTACCTTGATAATTAGACCAAGCACCGATAACAGGACTAAGAACGGCAACTGTAAGCGCAATTCCACTTACTAAGTATTTAAATATTTGTGATCCTGTAAGCCATAAGCTCCTATATGCAGGATTTAAAACTTCTTCCCCACCTACCGTTATATACTTTTCGATTCCATCTGTTACATTTGGTGCCATATAAATTAATTCATACAATATTGGAAATAAAATCGTAATAACAGTTAAAATAAAAGCAGAGTTAGCAACATCATACAAAACCCATGCTCTTTCTTTCTTTGATAATTTAGGCAATTTGAACATCTTCTCACTCCAATCATTATTTTGTTTACTCCTTATATTATATCACAAATCATTTCAGTATCTATAAAATATTTTGACTTTCAAAGTAATGATTAATTAATATTATTTACACACTATTATGATATAATTATTAATAGGTGATAAATATGCCAAAAGATATCAGTAAATTAATACTTAGTAAGAAGTTATTTAGTCCAAATGAAACGATTGTTGTCGCTCTTAGTGGTGGAGTTGATTCAATGGTTCTTTTGCATATACTTAAAAACCTAGACCTGAACTTACAGCTAGTCATCTCACATGTAAACCACAACAAGAGAAAGGAATCTAAAGCTGAATATAAGAATATTAAAGCTATGGCTAATGAAATGAATATTCCTTTTGAAGGGTATTCCATAGAGTATAATGAAAAACTAAATTTTCATGATGATTCAAGAAATCAAAGATATATATTCTTCAAAGCAGTAGCGCAAAAATATAAAGCTACTAAAATCGTTGTCGCTCATCATTTAGATGATCAAGTTGAAACGACTATAATGAGATTAACTAGAGGAACTTCTTTTAGTGGTTATGCAGGTATTCCTGCGATAAGGAAAGATCGAAATATTTCGATAATTAGACCATTAATGGAAGTAACTAAAGATGCAATACTCAATTACGCCAAAGAACATAAAGTAACATATTTTGATGATTCGTCTAATGCAGAAGATTATTACACAAGAAATAGATATCGTCATAATATTATTCCTTTACTTAAAAAAGAAAATCCGAATCTAAACGAGAAAATTATGCAATTTAAAGATTACATTGAATCAGCTGATATTGTACTAATCAGATTAAAAGATGATTTTATAAAAAAACATTGTTTTTATAATAATGTGAATTTAGAAGCATTCAATAAACTAGATAAAATAATTTTAAAAACCATCCAAAAATCTTCTAAACTTTAA
>CBDUWI010000175.1:0-3512 GCA_965370885.1 uncultured bacterium
TGCTGTACCAAGACTCATTACAATAGGCATTGATATTTCCTTATAGTTTTGATAATAACCACGAAGAATCTCAATAAATAAAGCCCCGATAACACTAAAAATCATCGCTAAATATAGTGGATCACTAATAAAAGTAAAACCGAGGATGTTAATTAAAAAGAGACCAATTGATAAACCAGCTAAACTAAAATGTGATAAAGTATCGGCAATAAAACTTAATCTTCTAATAACGACAAAAGCGCCAATTAAAGGTGTGATAAATCCCATAATAAGTCCTGTAATTAATGCGTATCTTAGAAAAGAGTACTCAAATAAAGCGAAAACAAATGATTCATTAGCTGCAAGCAACATTATTCATCCCTCCTTGGTATGGCTTTCATAATAGCTTCACCATTGTGGATGGATAATAAGTGAGTATAATTAGCATTACTTTCATTTATGTTATGAGTAATCAACATAATAGTAATGCCTTCTTTATTTAATTCGTTAATTGTTTTATAAAAAGATTCAACATTTTCTTTGTCAACACCAGCTGTCGGTTCATCAAGAATTAATAATTTAGGGTTATTCATTAAACTACGAACAATAAATACTCTTTGTAATTGTCCACCACTAAGATTATTAATATTTTCATTTTGTAATCTTAAAATCCCGACTTTATCCAATAATTCTAATTTCTCATCTTCATTAATTTTATTAAATCTTGAAACTTGTAAAATTTCATTGACAGTTATTGGAAATTCATAATTAAAATCATCAAATTTTTGGGGAACGTATCCAATACTTTTAAAGTTTTTAAATTCTGTAATATCCATATCGTCAAGAAAGATTTTCTTAGCTGGAACTTTATTAATACCTAAAATACATTTAATTAAGGTTGATTTACCACTACCGTTATTACCTGATATAGCCAAAAAATCGCCTGAATTGAGTTTAAAAGAAATATCTTTTAAGACAGTACGATAATCATAACCGAATGTTAAATTAGAAACAGTAACTCTCATCTAAATCAAACCTTTCAAAGTTTCTAAATTAATTATATCATAATAATAACGATTTATATGAAAATGATATTTAAAATTACTTAAAAATATGCGATAATAATTACTAAAGAAGAGGAGTGTTAATCTTGATTGGAAAATTTATTACATTTGAAGGTCCAGAAGGTTCTGGTAAAACATCAGTAATTGTGGCTGTTAAAGAGATTTTAGAAAACGAAGGCTATACTGTTTTAACAACCAGAGAACCTGGAGGAATTAAAATTGCTGAGGAAATTAGAAAAATTATTCTAAATAAAGAAAACACAGAAATGGATGCTCGCGCCGAAGCACTTCTTTTTGCTGCGTCAAGAAGTCAACATTTTCATGAAAAAATCTTGCCAGCTTTAAACGAATATCAAATAATATTATGTGATCGATTTATTGATTCTAGCTTAGCTTATCAAGGTCATGCTAGAGAATTAGGAATCGATAATGTATATAATTTAAATAAATTTGGTATTGGTGATACTCTTCCTGATTTAACTCTTTTTATCGATGTCCCACCAAGTGTTGGCCTAAAAAGAGTATTTTCAAACACAAGAAAAGTTGATCGTTTAGATTTAGAAACATTAAAGTTTCACGAAAAAGTATACGAAGGGTATATGATTATTGCGGATAAATTCAAAAATCGCTTTAAAATTGTTGATGGTACAAACCAAGTTTCTAAAGTTATTCAAGATTCTTTAAAAATAATAAATAATATTTTATAGGGTGAAAATTATGGCATTTGATCTAATAAAGAAATCACAGCCTAAAGTAGTAAAGTTATTAGAAAACAGCATAAAAAAGGATCGTCTTTCGCATGCTTATTTATTCGAGGGTGAAAAAGGCACTTTAAAATTTGAAACTGCATTATATTTTGCAAAAATGTTACTTTGTACAAGTCCAGAAAAACCTTGTCTACAGTGCCACAACTGTCGTCGAATCAAAAATTATACTCATCCAAATGTAATCATAATTGAACCAATTAAAAATATTATTAGAAAACAACAAATAGTTGATTTACAAAAAGAATTTTCAAAAACATCTGTTGAACCAGGATTCAAAGTTTACATAATTAGAGATATCGATTTGATAAATACTAATGCTGCAAATTCTTTACTCAAATTTCTTGAAGAACCACATCCAGGAATATATGCAATATTAACCACATCAAATATAAATAGAATATTATCAACGATTAAATCAAGATCGCAAATAGTTCAATTCTCATCACTCAATAAAAAAATTGTTGAAGAAGAGTTAATTGAAACAGGTTATCCTGTTTCAACTTCTTGTGATATTTCAAATTTAACTAACTCAATATCAACAGCTAAAGAAATAATTGATAATGAAAATTTTACCGAAATATTCGAATTAGTTAAAGAGTTAAATAATATTTTAGCTGCTAATGAAGAATCAATTATCATTTACTTTGAGGAAAATAGTAGTATAATATACCAAGATAAGTCCATAAGTGACATTTTCTTATCTTTACTAATCATCTATCAAAAGGACATATTAAACTATAAAATTGATGATGTTCAAAACATCGTTTTCAAAGAAGAAATTGATACTATAAACCTTATCGCAAAAGATAAAACTAAAAACAGACTTATAGAAGACCTAGAAAAAATGTTAAGTTTGAAATCACGACTTAATTCCTATATTAACGAGAGGCTAGCATACGATAATTTATTGCTAAGTTTAGAGAGAAGGTAACTCATGGCAAACACAGTAATTGGCATCAGGTTCAAAGATGTTGGGAAAAAATATTATTTTAGCCCAGCTGGATTTGATGTTTCAGTAAATGATAATGTAGTAGTTGAAACTGTAAGAGGTGTTGAATTAGGAACAGTAATAGAAGGCATTAAAGAAATCGATGATTCAGAAATTATTTCAACTTTAAAACCAGTAATTAGAGTTGCAACAGAAAAAGATATAATAAATCATCAAAAGAATCAAGATGATATTCCTCATGCGTTAGAGAGATGTGCAGTTCATATTAAAAATAATAAATTAGAAATGAAATTATTAGGGTGTGAATTTATTCTTGACCGCACAAAATTAATTATATATTTTAATGCTGAAGGTCGAGTAGATTTTAGAGAATTAGTTAAAGATTTAGCTAATGAATTTAAAGTCAGAATTGAATTAAGACAAGTAGGGACAAGAGACGGTGCTAAATTTTTAGGAGGTATCGGACCTTGTGGTTATTTGCTTTGTTGTAACACTTTTTTAGGGGATTTTGAAACGGTTTCAATTAAAATGGCGAAAAATCAAAACTTATCGCTTAATCCTGTTAATATTTCGGGATTATGTGGTAAATTACTATGCTGTATTCGCTATGAAGATGAAACATATAAAGAACACCGAAAGGAATTACCGAAAGTCGGTTCTACTGTAACTACTGTTGATGGTAAAGCGAAAGTAATAAGTACTAATATTATTAGTAAAACTATCAAAGCAGTTACCCAAGAAGACGGTATTAAA
>CBDUWI010000176.1:0-3500 GCA_965370885.1 uncultured bacterium
ATTTTTAAAAAAAAACTATGCTAGTTACTGGTTGTTCCATTGCATTTAAAACAAGCGAAATCAAAAATAGTTTTATTTTATTTAATAACTAGCGCTCTTAACTAGATATAAAATAAAGTAAATCATGAAAAAAAATTCACAAGAAAAAAACAAACAAATCAAAGACATCGTTTCAGAGGTACAGGAAAAGAGTGTAAAAACTACAGAGGTCACAAGAACAGATATATTTGACCGTATTGTTAGCCACAAATATTTAGGAATACTTATTTTTGCAATTATTATGTTTGGTGTATTCACCATTTCACAAACGTTATTAGGACCACTTATCATACATTTCTTAGATATAGTTATTAGTTGGTTTACAGGTTTTATTGAAACAGGGTTGATTAATTTGGGGACTGGATCCTTTTTAAAAGGATTTATATTAGAAGGGTTAATTGGTGGATTTGCTGCAGTTGTAGGATTCTTACCATTAATTATGATTTTATTCTTCCTTCTTAATTTACTAGAGGACAGTGGATATATGGCACGTGTTGCTTTAGTATTGGATCCTTATTTCAAACGTGTTGGATTATCAGGGAAATCAATTATCCCTATGTATGTAGGAACTGCTTGTTCTATTCCTGCGATTATGTCTGCAAGAACGATTAAAAACGAACGTCAAAGAAGAATGACAGTATTATTAACTCCATTTGTACCATGTGGAGCAAAGTTACCAGTAATTGCATTGTTATTAGGTGTGTTTTTTACAAATTCATCCGCTTTAACTGCATTAACATATCTTCTTGCAATTTTGGTTATCTTCTTTGTAGGATATATAATTAAAACAATTACCGGGACAAGTTTCAAAGATCAAGAAGATACCTTCTTAGTTATTGAATTACCAAATTATAAATTGCCAAGTATTAAAAGAGCATTTATGGTAATGCTTAATAGTGCATGGGCATTTATAAAAAAGGCTGCTACTATAATCATCTTAATGAATGCCATTATTTGGTTATCTACAAATTTTAACTTCCAACTTCAAATTGTAGATAATCCTTCTGAGAGTATATTAAGATTTATTTCAGAGCCAGTAGCTTGGATATTAATACCACTTGGATTTGGAGTTTGGGGACTTGCTGCTGCTGCAGTCGCAGGTTTTGTTGCAAAAGAAGAAGTTGTAGGAGCATTAGCTGTAATCTTTGTTTTCTCAATTTCTGAAGACCTTATAGCTGAAAATATTGAAACCACAAGGGGAATCTTAATGAGTACAGGTGGATTAACTACAGTAAGTGCGTTTGCCTATATGGCATTCAACTTGTTTACACCGCCTTGTTTTGCGGCTATAGGAGCCATGAATAGTGAATTAGGTTCAAAAAAATGGACACTGTTTGCTGTAGGCTTACAACTAGCAATTGGATACTTTGTAGCTTTAATAATTTATCAATTAGGTACAATAATCTTCTTTGGTGAATTAGGAATAGCATTTATACCAAGTATACTTATCCTTATTGGTTTTGTTGTGTTATTCTTATATTTAAGAAGTCTTGCAAACCAAAATAAGGGATTAGCGAAAAATGGGTAATATACTTGTTACTTCTATCCTAGTAATATTATTTAGTCTTATTATTTACTATTTAGTTCACTCAATAAAAACAAAAGGAACAACATGTACCTCTTGTACAAATTGTCCAATAGTAAATAAATGTAATCAAAAATTCTGAAAACACGAAGACACAGAAAAATATGAGATTAAAAAATGAGATTAAACTTAAACATCATATAATAGAGTATTACCTATATATTGTTTAGTTGTAAGCGTCAAATCTTGGACGTAAAATAAAAGGAGCGACAACTACTGATTGTAGTTATTGCTCCTTATTCACATTAGGATTTATTTCATTTATTTTATGATTCGCTAAATAATCTAGCACGTATGCTAAGTATTGATATGGATTTATTTTATTTAGTAAACATGTCTGAACGATTGAGTAAAGAATTGCACTTGATCTTGCGCCATTTTGGGTATTACTAAATAACCAGTTTTTTCCACCAATCACAAATGGCTTAATCGCACGTTCTGCTTTGTTGTTGTCAAGTTCAAGTCTACCGTCATTTAAGTAGTTCATAATAGTTGGCAAATAGTTAACGGCGTAATTTACTGCCTTACCGTAACCTGATTGAGGTGCACTGGTTAACTTTTTCTCATTTAACCAATCTCTAAACTCAATCATTAATGGTTTGATATGAACTTGTTTATATTCATATCTTTCATCTATTGATAAATCTCTCGATTGTTTATCTAATTAATAGATACGATTGATGTAATTCATCGCAAGTGAAGTATTACTATTAGCTCGCTTATCTTCAGGTAAAGAAGTATATACATCGTAGAATTTTCTTCTTAGATGTGCCATACAGTAAACTAAGGTTACGTTATCTATTGAGTTATAGCCTGTGTAGCCGTCGACGTGTAAATAACCACTGTATTGCTTAAGGAACTCTTTAGCGTTTTTACCTGCTCTTGATGATGTGTATTCATATAAGACAATGTCTTCATCATAGTTTGATGATACATATGTCCACATATATGATTTTTGACTTGCTTTCTTACCACTTTCTTTAAGACTTGGACTGTAGTTTCGTTAGCGTGAATAATGTTCTTACTTGTAAGATCATCTTTCATTTTATTAAAGATTAATTCAAGTTGTAAACTTGATTTAATCATCCAGTTTGATAATGTTTGTCTACTTAAATTAAGTCCTATCCTTTTATAATCTTCACTTTGACGATATAACGGTAAATCATTAGCGTTTTATCTACTATTACTTGAGCTAGTAAGCTAGAAGTAGCGATACTTCCTTCAATTGGCAACTTAGGTAAAGCTGCTTTATGAAAAGAATTACATTTAGGACATTTATAAGCAATGGATTTCTCCATTACTTTAGCTGCTTTTTTCATTACTTCAATTGTTTCTCTTGTCTTGCTGCCAACTTCAACTAGCGATGTATCACATTCATGACATGTTTTATCGTTGTCATCTAAATCATAAACGACAACTCTAGATTCAAGATTCTTAAAACTTTCAGCTTTAGTAGTTTTTCTTTTACGCTTCTTAACTACTTTGTCAATTGTAGGCTCAACCGCATTTAAGTTTCTGTAATATCTTTTCAGAAATTCCAATAACTCTAGCTATCTTAGCTTGAGTTATATTTTTAGCAGATAACTCCTCAATAGTCTTTAACTTTTCCCTGAATAACCCTTGTTTTCCCATTTTTCAAACGAATCTAATGCTTTACCAATAATATCACTCCTATGAAGGGGTAAGTTCCTCACCTCTTCCTTACCCCTTTATTGTATTACTTATTAAATCATCCGCATAGACAGCTAGTGTAGACGTTTTACTAAAAGGTGGTGTATCTACAAATACTATATACATGATTATCTTTATACGCCATTTGTTATTTAATGTGTAGTTTATATGACCGCTAACATAGATTATCGGATATAAAGAGTAG
>CBDUWI010000177.1:0-3467 GCA_965370885.1 uncultured bacterium
CTATTCTCGTTTAAAGTTTATTGATATTAATAATGAGCTTTTTAGAGAATATTTGTATCCAAACGGAGCTAAGATAACGATTCATTTTCCTTTGAAGTTGTCTATAGCTGGCGATAGAACCCATAGAGTATTCGATGCAGAAGGTTTGTCTTACTACATTCCACCAAACTGGATCGGAATAGTATGGAAAGCAAAACCTGGCGCACCTAACTTTATAATGTAGGTGATGAAAAATAAGAAACATATTTAGTTTCTTAAAGTTTGAAACCCCATTAGATGTATTTAGCTTCTTAGGAACTATCGCCATATTCGTAGCAGCGATTACTATAACTTCTAAGAAGGCTTTAAAACCAAAAATTAGAATAGGAGCTTTTATATCTTATACAGTAGCTTGTTTCTTTCTTGGGACAATGGGAGTATTAATGAATAATTCTGCTGGTGACTGGATGATAATTCAACAAGTATTTCTTTCTTTTGTAAATGCAAGAGGAATAATTAATGCTATAAAAGAATTGAAACTGTACAACACTAGAAAAGAATTGAAACTATATAATACTATGATGGAGTTAAAATATGGAAAAAAGGATAGATCTTAAAATCCTCCATTATGCCTATAGAAACAGCGATAAAGGTCCAGTTCTCCTACTAAAGACCAAAGATAAGGAGTTAAAACCTCATATAGTTTCTATATTTGACATGGAAAACTTAGCTCCTAGATTTGGTGTTAAGAGAGAAGAGAGATATAATGTTTCGAATTATGTAGTAACAGTTGAAGATGGACCTCCTTCCCTGTATGGCGAAAGCACATCACGAATATACACTCAATTCCCGTGGCAAGTTCCTAAGATAAGAGATTTATTCTCTTGGACTTTTCAAGCTGATGTAAAATGGGAAAAGATGGCTATAAGCGAGATTATAAGAATATGTGGGTTAGAAAGTCCTTACATTAACATACCGACAGATTATCCTTATAGATATTTAGAAGTAAAAGACATTAAAAATGTTCCAGAAGAACGAAGGTTTAAAGTAATTGAACGAATTTGTGATTGGGATATAGAAATCGACGGAAGACAAGCTACACAGTTTGATGGGTATAAAGATGCTGATATTTGCCCTATAATTTCGATTTGCTGTTACGATAATTACGATGAAGTTTACTATAGGTTTGTTTGGCATCCAAGCATTAAAGAGAATGGAACTCGTTACCTTAAACATCACGAGATAACACAAAAAGAAAAAACGATAATTATTCCTTCTATCGTTCAATACGAAACGAAGAACGAAAGAGATATGATCGATCAATTTTTCAATCATTTTGCTGAGAAAAAATACGATGATATGTTAGGATATTGGTCGGAAGGTGGTTATAAAAAAGTTGGTAAAAAACGAAGGTGGAACAACGGTTTCGATACACCTTTTCTGTACGAACGATCTAAGTTCTTAGGAATGCTCGATCAAATGCAGAAGATGTCTCCGTTCAGTAGCGTTTATTCTAGAAATGCTGGTGGGAGATACGAAGTTGTAATACAAGGTGTTGGTCAAATCGACTGGGTTTTTAGTAACGAAGTATTACAAGTTGCACAAAAATATTACGATTTCAGAGGTGGTAGATTAGCCGATTGGATGGCTTATTTTACCGACTTTGAAAAACTTGACAAACAAGGAAAACAACCTGTTTACTATTGGTTAAACGATTTAAAGTTTCTTTTAGACTACAACCTTATGGATGTTTGGGGACTTGTAGAATTAAACAAAAAATTTGACATGAGTGGTAAACAACGTGGTAGGTGTGATGTATCCTTATCGCCTTTACAAGATGGTATAATGCCTTCTAAACTTCACGATCATGCTAAGTTAACAATTTATCAACAAGATTATGCTTTTGACACTAAGTACTATGGCGCAGATAAAAGAAGAGTACCGTTAAAAGGTAAGAAACAAATAGGAGAAAAATTCACAGTAACTCTTAGGGATTTAGAAAAGTCAGGGATGGGCGAAGGTCAACACTATGAATCACTTTTCGATATTCATAAGGTTGGTGGATCTGTTCACGAGTTAGAAGCTGGAGTGTATGAAGATGTTGGTGTTATAGATTTTAGTAAATATTATCCTAATATGATTAAGAGCTGTAATGCAGGTATACTACCGTTAATTGATTTTGAAAAAGAATATTGGTTTTGTATAAACGATAGTAAAGGGAATGTTTACGATAGAAAAAATATAATAGAAACTCCAGTAGCTTATTTTAGAAAGGATGTAAAGTCGTTAAATTCAGTTATTTTCGACATGTGGTTAGAGAGAAGGTTAATAGCTCAAGGTAAATTAAAGGATTATATTAAGGAATATAAAACGACTAAATCAGAAGAATACGAAAGGCTATGGGTTGAACAGTTTAATTTAAAGAACTTTATGAATGCTTACTTTGGTATATTAGGTTTACCAATTGATAGGGGATACAACAAACTAAGTTTTAATGCGTGTACAGTTAGTTGTCGCGATGTTATAATGATGTGCCTAAATAAAGTTATAGCTATGGGTTATACTATAATAGGTGGGGACACAGATTCACTATTTCTAAAATTAAAATCAGATACTTTACGAGAACAAATAGATGAAGGTAAAGAAATTTGTAGGGTATTAAACGAAGTAATTGATATATATTTAAATACAGTTTATAACATTCAAGAAAACACGATCAATATAGATTTAGAAACAGTTTCCGATAAAATGTATGTCGATGTTAAAAAACACTACATTAAGAGAAATGTTTATGCTAACGGTGAAATCTTAGACAAACCAGAACTTGAAGTAAAAGGAATGGATTTGAAGAAAAGATCTACGAGTCAAGTTTCAGCAGACTTACAAAATAACTTAGCCGATTGTTTGTTCTATAAAAAAGAACCTTTAGATTCTATAATAGATTATTGTATTGAATTAGATTCTACTTTAGAAGAAAAGGATTGGGACTATATATGTAAGAGAGCTCCATTACAAAAGAGATTGGATAAATATCCCGATAGTAATGAGTCAGCAACTGGAGCTAGAAACGCTGTTAAGTATTTAGGAACTAAATTTCAACCAGGAGACAGTCCATTCTTAGGAGTTTTTTCAAATTACCCATCAAAAATAAATGGTAGGTTTGTTGATTGTATGGGCGATTTAAAGTTGAGTTTTTACAAAGAAGACATACCAAAATTAAAGAAATTAGGGTTTAAGTTGAATTATAATAACATTAGAAATACGCAGTTGTATAAGAAATCAGAACATATATTATCAATATTTGGAGAAGATTTTGACTCGTTAGTAGAAGCAGAACAAATGGGAGACATGATGCAGAGATGAGTATTAAAGTAGAAACATGTGGGTGTGGTAGTATTTTTGCTCCAGCTTATTGGAACTTTAAAAAACAGAAATTCACTTGTAAACTACATATAGGCTATCCAGACGATTCTGAACGAGATGAGGGG
>CBDUWI010000178.1:0-3430 GCA_965370885.1 uncultured bacterium
ATATTAGATCATGTAGCATTAAAATTTACACCCAAAAACAGCTTTAATATGCAGTTTATATCATTAGTTGCAATTATTTATGATACGGACTCGGTTTATCGCACTTACATAAAAAATCTAACTATACATTTATTTCATATGAATGTCTTTAAGTTGGTTAATTATTCTTTTGTCTTTTGTGAAAAATTCTAGGAAATCTTGAGCAAATAATTTTGCATTATGATCATATTCATCTATTAGGAAGAAATCATTATGGCAAATCACATCTAGAAGCAATTTATTTGTTTCATATGCTTTTATATATTCATGATGAAATGGTTCTTCTTTTATTAGTTTGTTTAATAAACTAATAAATATTTTATACAAAGAGTCATCATCTACCTCTGTAAGTTTCTTATCAAATAGATCCAATTGGTTAGAAAGTACATAATTTACTAGATTAGCTTCCTTGTATCCATATTTATTGCTTGGGTCCAATGTGATTGCTTTATTATAGAGTTCAATAGATCTTTTGTGATTGCCTCTTTCCTTCTCGAAAAATGCAAGTGAATCAATAGCTAATATATATATTTTGCTATCCCCTTCTATTGTCAAATCAAAATTATAGTTTTCAATTTCATCTTGGTATCTTATTTCGTATGATTTAATAATACTCTCTAATAAAAGTATTTTTTCAGTGTTATTGTTACCTGGAAGAAATTCATATAGTACAAAAGGTAAGAAAGGATATAAGAAAATAATCTTATACAATTCTAGTTTCTTATTTGCAATATCACTTTCAAGAACATTAATTGCTAATTTTTCAAAACCTTTTGCCATATCTATATCAAATTCTACTTCTTCATAAATTGTTTTTAAAAATTGAAAACGATTTTTCTTAGGTATTTCCATTAATGGCTTTATCCTGTTTTCCATATAAATTTGATCTATAACCTGTTTTATTTCAAAAGAATCTAATTCCATATAATCACCTAAACACTCTCTTTCAACATAATAAGACAAATTCTCTAATTCTTTTCGCTTTCCGTAAACACGTAATGTTTTCAATAATGTCTCTAACCTTTTATCTGTGAAATTGATGTTATGTCTTCTAAATAGAATAAACAATAAACTACCAACTATATCTTGTGGTTTATTTTCAATAGCGAACTCAGCACCAAAATTACTTACATCTGATATCAAATCTTCTAATGATGGTTCCTCGATATTCATTATGTGAAAATAAACTTTGGTCATCTGATAACCTAGATTTGATCTTAATTTCTTTTTCTCACCCTCATTTACCTCAAATACATTTTCATAGTACACTTCTTCATTAGATTCAATGCAAGGTTTATCAATACAGCATTTTTTATATTTTTTCCCACTTCCACATGGACATAATTCGTTTCTACCAATTTTCTTTGTAATCTCGCTCATATTCTTCAGTTCATTTAATGTGAATCCATTATTTACCCATGATCTAATAGTGCCTGCATATATTATGAATAATTCAAAAGTCTTCTTGAAATCTTCTTCTTTTAGTTCAATATCATTCCTTAATAAAAGGCTTATAACACCTTCAATATCTAAGTCTATTTTCACCCCAAGAATAAAATCAAAGATTATGTCGTCTGTTACCTCTTCATTCATAGTAATGGTATAAAGATGATTGTATACGTCATAGTATTCTGTGTTTTGTTCATAGTAATCATCTACCATATAATCTTTAAGTTCCTTCAATGTTGGTTTGTAATAAGGTTTACTATTTTTTGCATCAAGCAAATCACTTTTATCTTTTAGTCTAAACAGTGAATCATGGACAAAAAAGGCTCTATCATACCTAACGAAATTTTTCTCCAAATAATCGACATCCAGTTTCTTCATGGGTTGTTTTTGGAACAATTCCATATAGATATGACGGACTTTACTTTCGTGTATTAAACCATTTAGATTAACGAGTGAAATAATCATATCATTATAATTCATTTATCTTATCTCCGTTTCTCAAAGCTAAATCACATTTTTGTGTTTAGCAACTTCATGGCTTCAAGCATCCAAGAGGTATAATGTACACACCATCTTCTCTTCTATATCCATACTTGGTAGTAGTAATTATTGCTAGGAATGTTGGTTTATTCGTTTCAAAAAGATTTGAAAACTTAACTAAATTTTTTGCAGCTGTATCAATTCTCTTAGACCCGAGTTTTACTTCTATAGCTGCCCATTTTCCATTATTTAATTGTACAATAGCATCGACTTCCAATCCGTTACTATCTCTATAATGAAAGACTTTTCCTTGAAGATAATCCGTATATATTCTCAAATCTCTAATAACTAAGGATTCAAATAAGAACCCCAATGTCTTCATGTCACTAACTAAAGAATTCTCTGTTGCATTTAATAAACTAGCTGCGATGGCGGGATCTACAAAATGCCTTGTGTCTTTTAATCTAATTATAGTCTTACTTCTTAATTTGGGACTCCAAGCAGATAAATCTTCAACAATATATAGTTTCTTTAGCGCATCAATATAGTTTCTTAATGTATCTATATCCATCGTTACATCTTTACTAGATATATCTTTTAGTACTGTTGTATCAGCGGCTTGAGTTCCAACATGTCTTGATAGTGACTTCAAGATATTTAGGCTTCTAGTTGGATTCCTTTTTACTCCATCCACTTCACTAATATCATTTTCACATACCAAATCAACATATCCAGATACTTGTCTCATAGCTATACGCAATGATTTATCAATTGAGTTCGGCCAACCACCTCGCAAAATAAGTTCAATATAATTTTCTAACTCTAAATCACAGCTTGTTCCATCAAAACTATTTTCATTGAATAAATCTTCCAAACTTACTTCACCATTGGAGTGTTTCGATTCATACAATGACATAGTTCTCATATACAATCTTGAAATCCTTCCAATACCAGAATGCATAATTTTTGATTCATCTACAATGCTTGATCCAGTAAGTATAAATAATCCCTCTTCACTTCTCTGATCTATGTCAAATCTAATTGCATCCCATAATTGTGGAGCTAGTTGCCATTCATCTATCAATCTTGGGTTTTCACCTTTTAGTAACTGCATTATATTAACTTCTGCTAATTCCAGTAGATTCTCTTGATTTTCAGGATTATGCATAAAGACTTTGCTTTTTGCCAGTTGTGAAGCAGTTGTTGTTTTACCACACCATTTTGATCCTGTTATTAGGACACCTCCGAATGCTTCTAGTTCTTCTGATAATACTTTGTCTAATATCCTATTTCTATATTTTTTCATTTTTATCACCATTTATAATATAACACACAACAATCATATGTTCAATATTTTCCGCTTTTTATTGTTTTTATATTCCGCTTTTTATTGTTTTTATATTCTTTCTTTTATCAATATTGTTTAAGAAAACTCCTTCTTCAAGTGTAATGAGATTACAGT
>CBDUWI010000179.1:0-3423 GCA_965370885.1 uncultured bacterium
ATATTTCATAAATCTATCTAAAATATAAACCTCAAAGTATTCATTAAATTCTAGTTGCAATAGATCGATAACTCTTTTATGTTTTAATTTATTTTTATAGTTTCGACTTTGTCTTAAAACATCATACATTTCCGCTAGTAAAATCACTTCGCCTTCCTGGCTTCTTTGCACTCTGTTCATTCTTTCAGTAAAGTCAGAATCGGCTGTTTTTTCAAAATGAGCTCTTACGATATCTTCACTTTTTTGATTCAATTGTAATCTTTTTATTATGATTGATCCTAAAATTGTTTTTTCCCGAATTACTTGATAATCTTTTTCATTTAAAACATCTTTACTCTCATACTCTAATATTGATAAATCATTTACTCTATCAACATGAATAACACAATATTGGTATATCTCAGTACAAACATTAGAGCTTAATCCTAACACACTAGCAAACCTACTAGCAAGTTCAGCTACGCGATGTGCTTCTTCTCCACTTTGAGTAATTGTGCTTGAATTAAAAACTCCAATTACGTCAAATACATCACCAACTACTGCTTTAAAATCTTTTTCCATATCTCTTCTTTTTACTAGTTCTTCTTTACGCCTGTTATTCATCATATCACCAATAGAAACTGAAGAATAAAGAGCAATATTAAATACGATTAATAATAGTGTTCTTAAGACAATATCGATTAAAACATTATTATTTGTTATAAATAAATATTCATATAATTCTGCAATGCTTGAAGCATACTGATATAGAGGATACATTATAGTTATATGTACTATCGTCATTAAAATTAATACCCATTTAAATAAAATTCTTAATAAAGTCGGGTCTTGATATAACGCAATAACTACAAGTGAAAAGTAAATTAAAATATATCCCGCTTGTGAAATAGATGCATCAGTCATAATTTTAATAAATTCATTTTCTTGTTGTGCTGCGGTTAAACTTAAATTATCCATTATATTTTGAATTGAATAACCCGCTGCACTTACACGCAGTTTTATATAAACACTAAAACTAGCGAATAAAATATAAACACTACCAATATACATGGCCATTTGTTGTTTTATAAGTGTTCTAGGCTCTTCGTGAATAATCTTTTTAAGCGTTGTATTAATTGCTAGCATTACTATCGCAAATCCACCAATTACAACATAATTAGGATTTTGATTTCCAATTAAAGCAAAGATAATGAAAACCATATTTATTACTAATAAGATATTCTTATTAACTAAATTACGGCGATATAGAACAGAAGTATCATCTAAAATATCTACACCAGCTTCAAAATTAAATTTATCCGCAATTTTTTTAATCGTTATCTTATAATAAATACGTAATTTTCTTCTAATAGTTGATGATTTCTCATGTTGTTCTTTGCGTTCTTTATTGGGATAATATATCCCAACTTTTTCAACAAAATTCTTAAAAGTTCCTGCTACTTTATCAGCAAAAGTAAGTTTATTAGGATCTAATCCTGTATTTAAATCAGTAATATATTGTTTTAGACCTTCAGGTTCTTTTTTTTCATGAGATTTTTTAAAAAAATCATCAATGTTTTTTTGTTTTTTTGCCATAAAAACAACTCCTATAGGTCTAAATCAAGTTTCATTTCCTTTACAAAGGGATCTTTTCGAGCTTCTTCTTCATTAGAAATTTGAGCTACTCTTGTTGATGCTGCTGCTGCAATTGCGCCAACTATATCATCCATAAAAGTATGACATAATCCTTTGCCGTCTTTCCCAACTTCATTTAAACGATCAATAACAAGCGGCTTATTTACGTCGATATCGCCAAAATTAGTTTTACCGATTGTTCCATATAATCCTGCAATTTCAAGTCCGAATAATTCATCTATTCCAAACATCCCTAAATCAACTTTTAGAATATCATAAATTGGTCCTTTGATTAGCTTTTCATCTGTAAGTCTATCAATTTCTGCTCCCAATTGTAAAATATGAAAAGTATCCCTAAGAGATAAGATTTTTTCAACCGAATCTATTACTTCTTGCATTGAAATATCAGGGTTCCATCTTGCTTGTTGGCGAAAAGCCACGTCCGCAATTTCTTCTATAGATACTGTACGTTCTTTTAAAGTCTTAATGTTCATTTCTAACATTTCATCACGTGAAAATAGTGTTCTACCATTCATATTACCACTCCTATTTATTATATTATATCATGTTTATAAACTATTTAAACAGTTTATCGACAGTAATTAGCTTTCTCCCTGCTCCGTTCATAAACGTATAGACATCTTGTTTACTCTTTCCAGCTAATTGAACTTCTAATATTTTAATTATCCCATTTTGGCACTTCACACCAATAGAATCATTAAAGATTTTAACGATTGTCCCATTTTTTTGTAAACTATGATTTGCTTCAAAATTTGCACATTCAAAAATTATGACTTTATGAATTTTCAACATTTTAGTATCAATCGTTGTAAAACAATTAGGACTTGGTGAAAATGCTCTTACATGTGCATATATCTCTTCTTGTGTTAAATCCCAATTAAGTTTCTCTTCTTCTCTTTTCAAGTTATAAGCATACGTGACTAATTCTTCATCTTGCTTAATTCTATTATTAGTTCCTTGGATTATACTTGGTAATGTTTCAAGCAATAAATCTTTACCTAATACGCTCAATTTTTCAAACAAAGTTCCTGACGTATCTATTGGTAATATCGGAATTGATTTTTGGGAAATAATGTCGCCACTATCCATTTTATATGCCATATACATAATTGTAATTCCGGTTTGAATATGCAATCTTTGAATAGCTCTTTGAATTGGAGCTCCACCTCTTAGAAGTGGTAATAAACTACCGTGAACATTTATTGCACCAAGCTTGGGAAAATCTATTACTTCTTTAGGAATGATTTGCCCATAAGCTGCGGTTATAATAATGTTGGGTTTTACATCTAAGATTTCTTTATAATCTTTTTTTATTTTTACTGGTTGAAATACTTTTATTCCTAATTCTAAAGCTTTTACTTTGATGGGACTAAAAGTTAGTTCTTTTTTTCTTCCTACTAGTTTATCAGGTTGAGTAACAACTAAATTAACGCCGTAATTTAGTTGCAGTGCTTCTAATATTTTTACACTAAAATTTGGTGTTCCCATAAACACTATATTCATCTAATCACTCCTATAACAACGTTGGATTCTTATCGATTGCTATCGATAGTTTATCGCTATATTCAAAATATATACTTTTAAGTAAATCATCAATAATTTTTGATTCTTTATATTTAATAATAATCTGTGCTCGGTAATAATTATTTATTCGGGAAATTTTTGGTAATACTGGTCCAAGCACAATTACATTTGGAGATAATTCTTTTCGCAGTCTCATAACAATATATGTCCCTTCTTTAAGTACTTTTCTAACATCTTTATCACTTAATATTATTTGTACTAAAT
>CBDUWI010000180.1:0-3347 GCA_965370885.1 uncultured bacterium
AGTATTATGTTTCAATGCTTCATCTTTTAACTCATCAGCAATCACTGTACTAGGAGCCAATTTCTTATATGAAGAAACAACTATAATCGCCATAGTTCTAATCTTTGCTTTATCTGCACCAGTTATAAACTCTTGTGAAGCAATGATATTTATATCTTTCATATACTTTCTTGCATCTTCGTTCATTGCTTCTGTACTAATCGTTAACATACAAAAAACAAATGATTTTGTCAGTAAACCACGTAATTTTTCCGATTGAGTTAAATAATTTTTAATTTTATCTAGTGCATTTGTTGTATCATTAAATTCTTTTAAAGCAAATTCTGTTGATTTAGTAATTAACTTATCAATTTCAATTAAAGAATCTTGAAATTCTTTTGATTCGAAAGATGTGAATAATGCTTCTAAATTCCATTTTTTCATTTTTGAACCTCCAATTCTATTTTAATTTTACCACAATCAATTATAACTTTGTATAGACAACGAATTATTTTTTGTCATAAAAAAAAGTTAACTTTGAAAGTTAACTTTTTGCTTTTAAAACTTTATCGATAATTTCATCAATGGAAGATACGGGGATGATTTCTAATTGATCTTGAATTTCTTTAGGAATATCCTCTAAATCTTTCTTATTATCAAAAGGAATCATGATCGTTTTTAAACCACTTCGATGAGCTGCGATTGATTTTTCTTTTAACCCACCTATTGGTAAGACGCGTCCTCTTAATGTTATTTCACCCGTCATTCCAATGAAATGATTAACTTTTCTATTTGTAAGTGCTGATACAATTGCTGTTGCCATTGTTACTCCTGCACTAGGTCCGTCTTTAGGAACTGCTCCTTCAGGAACGTGGATATGAATATCGTGTTTGCCATAAAAATCACCATCAATATTCAATTTTTTGCTATTAGATTTAACGTAAGAAAGCGCTGCTTGAGCTGATTCTTTCATTACATCGCCAAGTTTACCTGTTAAAACAAGTTTGCCTTTTCCTTTGTAGTAAGTTACTTCGACAGGTAAAGTGTCACCACCAAATTGTGTATAAGCTAAACCAGTAACAACACCAACTTGATCTTCTGTTTCACTTTTTGTATTGGAAAAACGCGGTTTTCCTAAAAAGTCAGTAATGTTATCCTTAGTTACTGTTATTCTTTCTTTTTTGTCACCTAAAATCAATTTGATTGATTTTCTTACTAGTGTTCCAAAAACTCTATCTAATTGCCTTACACCAGCTTCTCTTGTATATGCTCTAATTAATTGCATAATTGCTTCATCAGTTACTTTAAATTTTTTCGGATCAAGTCCATGAGTATCAATTTGTTTCTTAATTAAATGTTCTATTGCGATATTGAATTTTTCAATTTCAGTATAACTTGATAACTCAATTATTTCCATACGGTCGCGAAGTGCAGCTGGTATATTTCCTAAATAGTTAGCTGTAGCAATAAACAATACTTGACTTAAGTCGTATTGTTCTTCTAAATAATGATCGCTAAATTTAGAGTTTTGTTCCGGATCTAATACTTCAAGTAATGCAGCACTAGGGTCTCCTTTATAATCGCTTCCAAGTTTATCTACTTCATCAAGAAGGAAAACTGGATTAATAACTTTTGCTTTTTTTATTCCTTGTAATATTCTACCAGGTAAAGCTCCTAAATAAGTTCTACGGTGTCCTCTTATTTCAGCTTCATCTTTAATTCCACCTAGAGATTGTTTAACAAAGTTTCTTCCAAGTGCTTTCGCAATACTTTGCGCAAGCGTTGTTTTACCAACACCAGGAGGACCTACTAAACAAAGAATTGTTTGGGGGTTTTTACCAGTTAAGATTTTAACTGCTAAATACTCGATAATTCTCTCTTTTACTTTTTCTAAACCAAAGTGTGTTGAATCAAGTGCTCTTTCAGCTTTTGATATATCAGCTTCATCAATACTAACTTCATGCCAAGGTAAATCTATTAAGAAATCTAAATATGTTCTAATAACACCAGATTCACCTGATGCAGCTGGTAAAGCTTGGTATCTAGTAAGTTCATATAATGCTTTTTCTTCAATATGAGCTGGCATTTTTTTAGCTTTAATTTTTTCTTTTAAATCTTCAATATCACTTTCTTTTTTTACTTTATCGCCAAGTTCTTCTTGAATAGCACGCATTTTTTCACGTAAATAATATTCTTTTTGATTTTCATCAATATTTCTTTTAACTGTCATATTAATTTCATTTTCAATTTGGCTCATATATTTTTCTTTTTCAACATCTTCAAGTAAATAAGTTAATCTTTGATTTAATGATGCTGTTTCCAAATATTTGTATTTTAAAGATTCACTGATTTTTAAACTATCAGCAACTATATCGCATAATTTATCGCTTGATACACCCTTTTGGATGGCCTCTAAGCTGATTCTAGGATTTTTTAAGATTGCTTTACTATTTTCTAAAATTTGCTTTGCAAGCATTCTAACTAATGCCAATTCTTGATCAACGTCTTCTTGAATTGTTGGCATCGTGTTAAATTTTGTTATGAAAAATGGTTGTTTGCTATCAATATTAAGAATTTGAGCACGAACTATTGGATCAAACTTAACTTTATAGTTTCCATTAGGTAACTTTATTTTTATGCCAATTTTCGCAACGATACCATATTTCAATAAGTTATCAGGTGTCGGTTTATCAATCATTGGATTTTCTTGGATTAATAGTAATAAATAACCTGCATAATTTTTTTCAGCTTCTAATAGCGCATTTTTAGAGATAATACGTCCTACTTCAATTCGAAGATCAGTATGAGGAAAAGGCGCAATTCCGCGAATTGCGATACTTGGTAAAAATCCTTCAGTTAAAATATTTGCTTCGTACATGTAATTCACCTCTTTTTTAATCTTCTTATACTAATATTATACCTTATTTTCAAGATATATCAATGAATAAGCAAAAACATTGCCTATTGTTTCTAAACTCTTTGTTGTGCTATTATTTTGTTTAAAGTGCTTACTATTGTTGATTAAATACCTCGTTTACAAAGTAAGAAATTCCTTCTTCGTCATTTGTTTTAGTAATATAATCAGCAATTTCTTTAACTTCGTTTTTAGCGTTACCCATTGCAACACCACATCCGGAAATTTTTAACATTGAGATATCATTATACTGATTACCAAAGGCAATTACTTCAATAGGTTTAATATTTAGATGTTTACATATTTTTAATAAAGCAAGTCCTTTTGAATTATTTAGTGGTCCAACATCTAAAAATGTGTCACTACTTTGCGTATATTGGACTGTTGTAATTTTTTTTACTTTATCAATAATGTTTAAGAAAACTCCCTCTTCAAACGAGTTAAGTGGGGGATG
>CBDUWI010000181.1:0-3343 GCA_965370885.1 uncultured bacterium
AAAAACAATTTTTAAAGTCTCATTCATTTTATTCTTAAGATAGTTTTCTTCAATACGTCTTTCCATAATCATATTTTCAATATTTGTTTCTAAATCTTCCAGCTCGGGGATTTCAATATTTACATCATTATTTTCCATATCAGATTTAATGTCAAAAATATAAAGCAAGTATAAAATGTGTTCACTATAATCAATAAATTCATCACAATTAGATTGAAATAGCTTTTCAAAGTATATTTTTGCGACTTCAACTTGCGTATGTAAGTAATTAAAACCAACCTCAAATATCGTTTCAAACTCTTCTTCAATTTCCTTAGCTTCAACTACTAAATTATAAATATGGTCTAATACAGCTAATACAGCTTCAATTCTTTGGTAGATAATAGAATTATTTTCTTGAAGTGTACCAAGAAATTCGTGGTTTTCTATTTTCCAAGAAGCGAAGTCTTTATATATTATATTATCCGAGGGCAACATCTAGCGTCATCATTACTGCAAAACCTATCATAGCACCAATGGTAGCTATTTTTGTTGTTTCTAACATTTGCGATTCTGGGATTAATTCTTCGATTACCACGTAAATCATAGCTCCCGCTGCAAAGCTCAAAGTATATGGTAGAGCCGCGCGCATTGATAGTGCAAGCAATGCTCCAACTACTCCGGCAATAGGTTCAACTATACCACTATATTGTCCAATTAGAAAAGACTTCTTCCTACTCATTCCTTCTCTTCTTAAAGGAACACTAACAGCTGCACCTTCAGGGAAATTTTGTAATCCTATCCCGATTGTAAGTGCTATAGCACCACCAATAGCAGCAGTAGCAGCAATTGAGGAATCAAAAGCAGAAGCAGCATAACCAAAGGCAACACCTACAGCTAATCCTTCTGGTATATTGTGAAGTGTAATTGCTAATACTAACAATACACTTCTTCTCCAAGATGATTCCATTCCTTCAGCTTTTTTACTCATAATATGAATATGAGGCAAATATTTATCGACAATCATTAAAAATAATCCCCCTGCTAAAAATCCTATGGTAGCAGGAATCCATGAGATAAATCCTAATTCCTCTGCCAAATCAATACTCGGACTTAAAAGGCTCCAAAAAGAAGCTGCGATCATTACTCCCGCACTAAATCCTAATAACCCATTAAAAACTTTCTTTGAAATGTTTTTAAAAGAAAAAACTAAACTCGCTCCTAAAGCTGTTACTCCATATGTAAAAAGAGTAGCTAAAAAAGCTGCAAAAATAGGATTAACATAAATCCATTCAATCATTAAATTCACCTCTATGCTTTATTAGCTGAACCAAATAAGTTCACTTTTTCTCTAACTGTATCCATAATGGCATTGGTTCCTGGAGCTAATAATTTTCTTGGGTCGTATCCTTTGCCTTGCAAATCTTTTCCTGCTTCAATATATTCTCTAGTAGCTGCTGCAAATGTCAATTGGCATTCAGTATTAACATTTATTTTAGATACTCCAAGAATTATCGCTTCTCTTACCATTTTATCAGGAATTCCTGTACCACCGTGTAACACAAGAGGCATATTCCCAGTAGCATCTTGAATTTCTTTTAAGACATCAAGTCTTAATCCTTGCCAATTATCAGGGTATCTCCCATGAATATTTCCAATTCCTGCTGCTAACATAGTTACACCTAAATCTGCAATCATCTTACATTCATTAACATCTGCAACTTCACCAGCACCAACGATTCCGTCTTCTTCGCCACCAATACTACCAACTTCAGCTTCAACACTAATTCCTCTCTCAGTAGCATATCTAATAATTTCTTTTGTTTTCTCGATGTTTTCTTTTATATCGTAATGTGATCCATCAAACATTACACTGCTGAACCCAGCTTCAATACATGCCTTAGCTCCTTCAAAACTTCCGTGGTCCAAATGAAGAGAAACAGGAACTGTAGTTTTTAAGAATTCCATCATTTCTTCTACTAATTTGACAACAGTTTTATATCCAGTCATATATTTAGCAGCTCCTTCTGAAACACCTAAGATGACAGGCGATTTCAATTCCTCTGCAGCAATTAGTACAGCCTTTGTCCATTCTAAATTATTGATATTAAATTGCCCAACCGCGTATCCTTCTTTTCTCGCTTTAATTAACATTTCTTTTGATGTTACTAGTCCCATATTTAATTCCTCCTAATATTTATAAATTCAACTGTTATTATACATTACTAGCGATATAAAGTAAACAAATTAGACTTAATTTGAACGATAATATAAAGAGAAAACACTGCAATGAGCAGTGTTTATGTTCCTGATACCATTAATGATTTAATTATTAAAGCAGGACTTCCAATATATCCAAAATTGAATTTAAGATCATCACAAACTGCCGTAACATTTTTCAATAACTCTAAATAATTACCAGCAACAGTTATTAAAGCAACTGGTCTAACAATAACTCCATCTTCAACTAAAAATCCTGAAGCTTGTAGACTAAAATCACCACTAATTGCGTTAGCACCTACATGAGTACCTTGTAAATCTGTAATAATCAATCCCTTTTTAAGTCTTTTTACAGCATCTTCATATGATAAATCACCAGCATTTATATAGAAATTAGTGGGTGATATACCTCTGATAAACCCATTACCTGTTGATTTTATCTTATCTTTTTTGGCTGTTTTTAAATTATGTAAATACCCTGTAAGTTTTCCATCTTTTACAATTTCTTTTAATGATGTTGCTACTCCTTCATCATCGAAAGAACCAGATCTAGCAGATTTTAACATAAAAGGATTATCAATTATTGTCACATTACTACTACCAATTAATTCCCCTATTTTTCCTTTTAATAAAGAAACATCTTTTTGAACCATTTCAGCCGAAAACATTTGCACATATGCTGCAAGCAATGTAGAACTAGCTTCATTAGTAAGTAATATTTCATAATCGCCAGATACACATGGCTCTGCACCAAGAAGTGCTAAAGCTTTCTCTGCACCTTTAGTTGCCAAATCTTCAAAATCAAAATCAGAGTAATCGTTTGACTGTATATATTCAAGTGCAGTTCTTTGGTCTTTTCCATCACTAGCAATAACGTAAACATAAACAATACCATTATTAACTAATTTTTCAAGTTTCAGTCCTTTAGAATTTTGGATAAGAACATTGTTGCTCTCATCTGCATAAAAAGCTTGCACCATTTTAATTCTTTCATCTTTTGCTAAAACTTTTTTCTCTAATTCTGTAACATCTTTAATCTTCTGTTTTGCACTAACTTCATTGATACTATTATTATATAATCCTTTAACTTCAGTATATTCTTTGTCTCCCTCATAAATGAATACTTCATCAAGAGAGTCAATTG
>CBDUWI010000182.1:0-3329 GCA_965370885.1 uncultured bacterium
GTACCACCGTTATCATCAATATTACCATCTTCATACGCATCTTGAAGTGCTGAACCAGATAATGACTTCGCGATATATGCATATAAGACATCACTATGACTTGCCTTATCCCAAATAAATCTTTCGTATGGTGTATAATCATTATAATCTTGTGCAGAATTTCCCCATACTAAATATGGATAGACATCTCTAATTCTGTGCGCTTTTCCCTCTTCATTATCCGTTTCAGCAACACCAAAATTGAATGTTCCCATTCTCAAATGTTCTGGCTCATGAGTGTATTCATCATTATTATATTCAATTATGATTGCTTCCAATTCACCTATCAAATCAACACCAGCGTTAAGATCATAATATGTAATCTCTTTCTTGTATTTGTTCCTACTCATCCCATCTGTTACAAGTAATTCATGAAAATAGTTGCTATAATAGTTCCAGATAAGAAAACAACCGTCATCAAAATCTAAATTTATTAATTCACTATATTGATAATTAGTTACATTTGTACATGGATTCGTACCAATACAATTATACTGATTTCTATTGTAATGTGAATCTTGAGAAATCTTGAATGGTTCTGCATTATAATTTGTATCTGTATTTTCAATAATCATCTTTTGATAACCAAGATAATCAACTATTATTGTGTACTCAACTTCTGGAGAACCCTCGCTAAACATATTATCATAGGAATCATATGTGAAGGTGGTTGTGCTTTGATGTTGATAATAAGTAGGATTAACTCCTCCAACTGATGTTTGTACATATTTTACATTCCCAGTATAGATTAGATCATCATTACTGTCGATGTAATACTCTAAATATTTATGATAAAAAGATACTACGGTATTAGTCGAAGTGAAATCTTCCAAATAACTTAGACTAACCCACTGATAATAATACGTGGTTTGAGTAGTGATCAATCTATCATCTTCAATCATATCTTTCGGTATAAGGTCTTTGAAGAATTGCTTATACTCCTTAAGCATCTCTTTATCTTGAATAAAATCAATGATGTTTTTATAGTTTATTTCACCTTCATTGTATAAATCCAATAAATAATCTAGATTATCCATATTTTGATAATTTTTATCTTTGTCTTTATCCTTTTCCTGTTTGATCTTGTCCTTTATCTTATTTTCCTTGTTTTGAACATATAGGGTACTATAAAATACTTTCTTATCATATTCTATACCATCAAGTTCAATTGTTTCATTTCCATCATTAATTGTATCTACAACCAAGATATCTTGGTTCTCATAATAGTCTTTGACATACAACTTATCAAAAACATGATAATACTTCTCCATATCTTCTTCTGCATTAACACCATGTCCACTTGGCAAAAACACCACCATCATAATAACAAATAACATTCCCAACATAACTCTTTTCATGGAACCATCCCTTCTATTTGGTTAATATCAAATTCTATTTGTTTCTCATTACATTTTTCTATTAGCAATACAATATAACTTGTTGCAATCGCACATGATATGCTTGTTGTTGGTTCATGAATATAATCATATGCATCCTCTTGAAAGAGATTCAAATTATAAACCATATCATCAACAATAATATTCGCTTCACTTGTCATTTCATTACCCACTGATAATACTACATTATATTTTGCTGGATACGTTTCTTCGTAATCACCATATAAAGCTAGAAACAAAACACCTTCCTCATATACAAAATTGATAATATCTTTGATTTCTTGATAATCGGATTGAGTACCTAAAGACAGGTTAACTATGTCTGCATTGTTTTCTAAAGCATATTCTATTCCCGCAACGAGATATTCAGGCAGTATCCTATTATACTCATCGTAAACCTTGATAATGATAAACCTAGCATTTGGAATCAAGCCAGTAATTGCATCATTTTCAGCACATTTCATCACACATGTTACCCATGAACCGTGACTATTTGTATCAATTACTTTGTTACTTCCATCAGTTGCATTATATAGATTGTAATTATTATGTGTAAATAAATTATACATTTCCTCGTTTATACCAGTATCAATAATTGCAACAGTCACATTATTACCAGAGTACTTAGCATTCAGCAAATATTCAATATTCTCTTTTGTTATAGTATATTGTATTTCTGGCTTATGTATCAAAATATATGAGTTAATAACATACATAATTAACAATACTAAGACAAAGACAATTATTATTCTTACTTTAAACAGAATTTTCATTATCTACACCTGTTTGTTTAAGTATTTTACTAAATTCTCTTTTGTTATTGTATCTCAAATCCTTTAACTCATTAAATAGATAGTCATAAGAATTTCTTAAGATGTAATTGATATCTTCATCTTTTTTGAACCTTTGATTCTTTGTAATACATGCGGAATAAATTTCTTTATAATGTTTTGAGTTTTTCATAATTATCTTGAATAATAACGATAACTCATATAAGTGTTTATTAAGCTTGCAAAGTGGGTTGTCCTCAGCTTTGAGATAGTTTTTATTGTAATAAGAATCTACCATACACGTTCCTCCACATATATATCTTGCATAACAATCACCGCAATATTCTCGATTTGTAAGAAAACTCCAAAATTCCTGCCTCTTTGTATCATATATCCCTTTAGTTAAATCACCAACTACCATGTCAGAAATATCAACTGCACCAGGACAAACGAATATTTTGTTATCGGTTGATAATGAAAATCTACCAATACCAGCATCGCATCTTGTCGCAACCTTTATATCTAATATAGAGCGGAGAATAAACTTCCCAAAATAATCATCACCGTTTAATATCGCGGAAATATATTTGAAGTTTCCTTTCTTTGTTTCAATTACCAAAAAATCAAACAATTTCTTGTATGCTTTTTTTATTGATTCAATGTTTGTATTGCTTATTCAAACATTACTATGAACATCTCTTACTGGTTTGATACTAATAGTTGGTGCATATTTTATTAGATGTTTTAGCAGTTTAACAAGATTAGTATTTTTATCTGTTAACGTTATAGCTATCCCTATTAATGACCTGTCTTCGATATTTTTGATATTCTTAATAACTTTATTGTACACACTGTTTCCCGAAAAATCGTTCCGATAATAGTCATTGGTTTTTCGATTACCATCTAGACTTACTCCGAACAATATTCCTGCATTTCTAAGTTCTTCAACAGTTATCTTGTCAAGCAAAGTTCCATTAGTAACAATCATTGGCAATACTTCTTTTCTTATCATGTTGCTTTTTTCTTGCAATATTCACCAATCTCAAGTAGTACTTGTTTATTTAGTTAAGGTTCCCCACTTCCTGTTGGATCCACTATATATTTTTCAGCATCAGGGAACTCT
>CBDUWI010000183.1:0-3319 GCA_965370885.1 uncultured bacterium
ACTTTCTCACATTGTAAAGAAACGAGGTGAAAGTCGAGGATAGTCTACTCGACATTGTATGCAAGCAAAAACAAAAAAAAGAATTGAAGAACTAAAAACTTTATTGAATAAATATAATTATGAATATTATGTCTTAGACAATTCAGTTGTAACCGATCAAGAATTTGATGCTTTTCTTCATGAGTTAATTCAGCTTGAAAATGATTACCCGGAACTTAAAACAAACGATTCTCCTACTGTTCGTATCGGGAGCGTTATATTAGATAAGTTTGATAAAGTCACTCACGACGTACCGATGATGAGTCTTTCTAACGCCTTTAATGAAGAAGAAATCAGGAGTTTTGATGAGAAGATAATTAAGGAAGTTGGAAAAGTTGAATATAACGTTGAATTAAAAATTGATGGTTTAGCAGGAAGTATAAAATATAAAAATGGGTTATTTGAATTAGGAGCATCAAGAGGTAATGGAGTTGTTGGAGAAAATATATCTTCGAATGCAAAAACAATCAAAAGCATTCCTTTAAAAATTGAATATTTGAAAGAATTTGAAGTACGTGGAGAAATATTCATGAGCAAAAAAGCTTTCTCAGATATCAATAATAAAAGAGTTAAAGAGGGACTAGAAGAATTCAAAAATCCCCGTAATGCAGCTTCTGGAAGTGTGCGACAATTAGATAGTAAAATTGCTGCGAATAGGAAATTAGATATGTATATATATAGTGTAGTTAGCCTCGGGAAACACAATTTAGAAAAACATAATGAATCGTTATCTTTTGCTAAACAACTTGGGTTTAAGATTAATCCCTTAAGTAAAATTTGCAAGAATATCGATGAAGTTATTGATTATATAAATCTTTATACAAACAAAAGAAATGAACTTCCATATGAAATTGATGGTATCGTTATTAAAGTAAATGATATAAATTTATATAAACAAATAGGAAGAACTGAAAAGAGTCCTAAATGGGCAATAGCATATAAATTTCCAGCTGAGGAAGTAATCACAAAAGTAAACAATATTACTTTTCAAGTTGGTCGAACAGGACAAATAACACCAGTTGCTAATTTGGATCCTGTTATTGTTCAAGGGAGTAAAGTTAGTAGAGCGACACTCCACAATGAAGATTATGTTAAGGAGAAAGACATTAGAGAGAATGACTTTGTTGTTATTAGAAAAGCGGGTGACATAATTCCTGAAGTAGTGAAGGTTGTTCTTGAAAGAAGAGAATTAAATAGTGTTAAGTTTTCAATGGCAACGAACTGCCCAGTATGTAATGCCCTATTAGAAAGAAAAATTCCTGAAGCGGATTATTATTGTAATAATCCTTTATGCGATGCTAAAAAAATTGAAGGTATAATTCATTTTGCTTCAAGAAAAGCAATGAATATTGAAGGTTTAGGAGAACGTATCATTGAGCAATTTTATAATGACGGTTTCTTAAAATCTGTAAAAGATATCTATTTATTAAAGGATAAACGAGAAGCTTTAATCATTAAAGAAGGCTTTGGGATTAAAAGTATTGATAAATTACTCGAGAATATTGAAACGAGTAAAAGTAATAATCTTGATAAGTTATTATTTGGTTTAGGAATCAGACATGTCGGAGAGAAAGTAGCAAAAGTAATTGCAATATCTTATTTGGATTTAAATGAAATGAATAATTTGAATTTTGAAGAACTCATCGACATTAATGAAATAGGAGAAGTAATCGCAAGAAGTCTAATTGCTTATTTTAGGGATGGAGAAAACATAAATCTATTGAAGGATTTACAAGAGTTAGGACTTAATACAAAGTATAAAAACAATAGAAAAACTAAAGATGAATTTATTGGGAAAACATTTGTTTTAACCGGTAAACTAGATATATATAATAGAGATGAAGTCCAAGCTTTAATTGAATCTTTAGGTGGAAAAGTAACCGGAAGTGTCAGTAAGAAAACTGATTATGTAATTTACGGAAGTGATGCTGGAAGCAAGCTTTCTAAAGCAAAAAAACTTGGAATCAAAGTACTAAATGAGAGCGAGTTTAAAAATTTACTAGACGGGTGATTATATGTTGAACGAAATTATTATAAAAGGTGCAAAAGAGAATAATTTAAAAAATATTGATTTACGAATACCAAAAAATAAACTTGTTATTATGACAGGGTTAAGCGGTAGCGGTAAATCGTCTTTAGCATTTGACACTATCTACAAAGAAGGACAAAGAAGATATGTTGAAAGTTTAAGTGCTTACGCAAGGCAATTTCTCGGCAATATGGAAAAACCAGATGTAGAAAGTATTGAAGGATTAAGCCCAGCAATTAGTATTGATCAAAAAACTACATCAAAGAATCCAAGAAGTACGGTTGGTACTGTAACTGAGATATTTGATTATTTAAGATTGCTTTATGCGCGAATAGGAAAACCAATTTGTCCTACTCATAAAGTAGAAATTTCAAGCCAAAGCATTGAACAAATGACTGATAAAGTTTTAGAAGTATCCGAAGGGCGATTAGTAATATTAGCTCCCTTAGTAAAAGAAAGAAAAGGAACACAGCAAAAAGTTTTTGAACAATTAAGAAAAGATGGTTATGTTAGAGTAAGAGTTAATAAGGAAATTTATGATTTGGATGATGACTTTAATTTAGAAAAAAATAAAAGGTATACAATCGAAGCTGTTGTTGATAGATTAAGCATTAAAGATGGAATAAGAAGTCGATTATTCGATAGTTTAGAAACAGCAACAAAACTTGGAGAAGGTAAAGCTGTTGTTTTAATTAATAATGAAGAACACATCTTTAGTGAACATTATTCATGTCCACATTGCGATTTTAGTATTGGCGAACTTGAACCAAGATTGTTCTCTTTCAACGCTCCTTACGGAGCTTGTCAAGAATGTAACGGACTTGGGCATAAAAGAAAAATAGACCCAGGCTTATTAATCCCAGATAAAAATATCTCAATTGAAAATGGAGCTATAAAAGGATGGCAAAATACAGATACATATGCCTTCTCAATGTTGAGACAAACTGCAAAGCACCATGGAATTGATTTGTTTAAAAATATTAATGACATGGATCAAAAAGACTTAGATATTATACTTTATGGAAGTAAAGATAAGATTAAGTTTATTTTTGGTGGTAAAACAGAAGATGGATATAGACATCAAAAAAATGATGCATATGAGGGCGTAATTAAAAATCTTGAAAGAAGATATATGGAAACAAATTCTCGCTTTATGCGTGGCTGGATAGAAGGCTATATGAGTGAGAATACTTGTGTAGTTTGCAAAGGGAAAAAACTAAATGAAAAAGCACTTAGTGTAAAAGTCGGCGG
>CBDUWI010000184.1:0-3301 GCA_965370885.1 uncultured bacterium
ATTTCAAGGATGTTTAATTATTGTCCATGACATAACACTTTTAAAAACTGCTGGAAGTTTTCAAAAACAGTTTACTGCTGATGTCTCTCATGAGTTAAAAACACCTTTATCAACAATTAAAGGTTTCTCAGAAATATTAGCAAGAGACACCGACATGAACAAAGATGATAGAGTTGAATTTATATCTCTAATAAAAAAAGAATCTATTAGAATGGAAACTATATTATCAGATTTGTTAATTATTTCAAAAATGGATCGTCTTGATTATGAATTAAGTTTAGAGAAAACTAACATAAAGAATGTAATTATGGATAATTTAGATTCCTTACAACACCATATAAACACTAAAGATCTAGTTTTGAACACAGATATTGAAGATTGTGATTTAGAGATAGATAAGAATAAAATGGGACAAGTTATTTTAAATCTCGTCAAAAATTCTATAAACTATACGGACTCAGGTGAAATTAATGTTTATGGTAAAACAATTAATTCTCAATATAGTATAAAAGTAAAAGATACAGGTATCGGAATCATTAAAGAAGAATTAGAAAAAATCTTTAAGAGATTTTATCGTGTAGATAGCGCTAGAAGCAGAGATACCGGAGGAAGCGGACTAGGACTAAGTATTTGTAAAAACGTTGTTTTGAAACATGGAGGAACAATCTCTGTTGATTCTGTAAGAAACGAGGGAACCACTTTTGAGATACGATTGCCTATTAAGAAATAAACGAGAGAAATACTAGATTTCAATTGAAGAGTAAGATGTTAATAGAAACATTTAATTCATGTTCTTATTAACATCTTTTTTGTGCACAATAATCAACACAAATTTATATCAAATATTGTTATACGATACTATATGTATTACCCAAATAACTACTCAATAAGTAATATTTGAAATGTTTCAATTGTTCAAATTTAAAAAACTTCTACTAATTAAAAATGATTTATTTAATAAAGAACTATATTTTGTTATAATTGAATTTGAAGATTACGGGAAAACAAAAGTAATTTAACGTATATATAATTGAAAGAGGGTGGCTGTAATGAAATTACTAAAATATATTATTGGGATATTTACGATAGTTAGTTTAGCTTCATGTGGTTTTGTCGATCAAGTAGTTGATAGTAATATCAGTTTAATTCCTGATGCAGAGGATTTAATTACAGCTATAGAAAAATATGAAGAAAACCAAGCGTTATCAGGAGAGTATAGTATTAGTCAAGTTGTCAATACTACAATAACTAATCTCGACAATGAATCAGATAGTACTACGATAACGAGTAATATTACACAAGATGTTATTACCGAAGATAATTATATATTTACGCTATCATCTATTAATGGCGGACAATATGAAGTTTCATTCATAGATGGAAGTTCAGGTACTTTTTACCAGTATTTTATTTCTAATAATATTGTTGATGTCTCTGAAATAGAAGAAATAGAATATGTTGAACTTTTTGATGTTCTTCCTAATAATCTTGATTTCTCTGAAATTGAATTTGTCGATATTGAAAAACATTCAGAAACTAACTATGAAGTAACAATTAATTTATCTAATTTCATTGAAGATACTGATTTAGAAGAAGTTTTTGCTGAAATGGGACTAGATGATATATTTGCTGAAAATATAGTCTTAGAATTCACTTTTAATGAAAGTTACACTTTATATTCAATAGATTTTGCTATTGAAAATGTCGAGATTAAAGGTGAAGGGTATAAGTTAACTATTGAATCAACTACATCACTGAGTATTAAGGATGTTGAAAAGTATGACTTATCAAACGAGAACTTGTATTGGTATTTGCCTACTTCTTTATATTCATATCAAATATATTTAGAAGAAGGGATGATGGATATGTTTTATGTTCATTCTGCTCCTAGTTATTTATATGTAGAACTAGAAAGAGGATATTACTCTATCAATGATTACGCAAATACAGGTAATTATGAACTTAGTATTCATTCAATCGCTGGAACAAACATGATTATAGACGATGTATTTGATCAGCTATTTATTGAAACAGAAGGAACATATTATTTTAAAATCACCCCTTCAGGAGGGGAGATACATGTGAATGTTAGTATTTCTAATATGAATATTCAAGATATGGTACATATCACTGATATTCCTCTTCAAACAGGCACTATCACAGGAAATAATGAAAATGGTGTAGACAGAAGTTATTATACCTTTGAAAATGCCACACAAGATGGATTTATTGTCTTTACTCCAACACAAAGAATTGATGAGCACTTTTATCTTTTTGCTATCGATGGATCAACTAGTTACGGGACATGTTATATTGATATGACAGATCCTTGTTATATCTATGTTGAACAAGGAGAAGAAAAGAACTTTATAGCAGGCGGTAACCTTATTGGCGAATTTTCATTTGATTATTACTTTTTACCGATCACACTTAATCCAGTTCTTCCTGAAAACTATTTAACTATCGAAGAAGTTACTAAAGAAAACCCATTAATAATAATTGATGATGATGTAGCATTTATCAAAATAACGCTAGATCAAAATAGTACTATCGAAATTGTTTGCGATATCCTTTATGAAGAAAATGCATATCGTAATTATTCATTATATGATACTGAAGGAAATTTGCTTGTTGAGCATTTCTATCAATCACAAGTTGTCGAGGCAGGAACATATTATTTAAAAGTTTTTATCGATGATAGTGAAGGAATCTTGATAATTAATATATATTTTTAATAATACTCGAAGGAGAATAAATGTGGACAACCAAATTATCCAAGATATATTAAGTGGTAATACAGAAAAAATGAGTATCCTCATTGATAAATACTACAATGAGCTCTTTGTGTTCGTCCATAATCAAGTAAATAATATTTCGACAACAGAAGATTTACTACAAGAAATATTTATGAAAATACATCAAAAATTAAACAAATATAATCCCGAAAAAGCTTCATTTAGAACCTGGATATATCGTGTAAGTTTAAACCATTGTCTCGATTATCATCGAAAGAAAAAAATTTACACTATATCTGATTACAACCTGGATATTATCAAATCAAATAGTAAAGATGTCCTGCAAGAAATGATAACTAAAGATGATGTGAGTCAAATAATAACAGTTATGAAGAGAATTCTTAATAATAAGCAATACAAAGTCTTAATTTTAAAGTTTTTTAGTGACCTAACGATAGAAGAAATAGCTAGTTCAATGAGTATTACTCCTAAGACAATAAGAAATATTGTAAGTTTAAGTATAAAAATAATTAAAGAAGAAATGGGGGTCTTATAAATGATGGAAT
>CBDUWI010000185.1:0-3256 GCA_965370885.1 uncultured bacterium
ATCTTGCTCCGCCTTCTCCTACTTCTGTTTCGTAACCATTTTCGAATTCTTTGATGAAGTCATCTGCTTCGACAAGCTTTGAAGCTTTTACGATTTCTTCATAAGTGGCATCTTGATTCCCGTATTTAATATTTTCTAATATTGTTCCACTAAATAAATGAGGTGATTGTAATACATAACCTAAATTGTCATGTAGCCAACCGATTGAACGATCCTTGTAATCTAATCCGTCGATGATAATACTCCCATTTGTCGGTTCATAAAATCTACAGATTAAATTAACAATTGTTGATTTCCCCGCACCTGTTGGGCCTACTATTGCGATACTTTCTCCTGCTTTAACTTTTAAATTAAAGTTTTTCAGTACTTCCTCACCTTTGTTGTATTTAAACGTAACATCTTTAAATTCGACATCACCGATCAACTCTTCCCAATTCTCTTTTTTAAAGTTGATTGCATCACCATATTTTTCGATTACATCAGGTCGATCAAATATTTCTGGTTCTTGTTCAATAAGTGATATTAATCTTTCAGCTGATGCTTGGGCTTGTTGGAATCTTGCTAAAATGTTAGCTAACTGCATAACTGGTTCAAAGAACTGCCCAATATAAGCGATAAAGATATATAAAACACCAATTGTTATGGCATCACCTAAAATTTCCATTCCGCCATAGTAAAAGACTAACCCAGTAGCTATTGTTGCAATAAATAAGATTGTTGGAAAGTAAAGTCCCGCAAACATTGCTGCTTTAATAGAATGTCTTCTCATATTTGAAGTTAAATGATCAAAATCATTAAAGTTTTCGTTTTCTAAAACTAAAGTTTTAGTTGTTTTCGCTCCTGTAATTCCTTCGTTAAATGCTCCAGTAATTTTTGAATTTTCTTTTCTAATTCTTCTGTATGCTTTTAGTATTTTTGTTCTAAAATAAATACTTAAGCCAATTAATAATGGCAACACACTAAGTGTAATTAATGCAAGTTTTAGATTGATAATAAGCATTACTATCGTAATCCCAACCATCATTAATAATCCCCATGATAAATCAATTAAACCCCATGATAAAATATCACTTAAATTACGAGAATCACTAGTCATTCTCGCCATAATCCAACCAATTGGAGTTCGATCATAATAAGAAAACGGTAATTCATGTAGCCTTTTAAATGCTTTTTCTCTTAATGAGAACGATAATTTTTGTTGGACTTGTCCTGCATTAATTATAAATGTATAAACCATCGTCGCAATTACGATCATAACTACTACATAGAATGCGATAAAATATGGTAGTTTTTCTAGACTTCCTGAAGGAATTATTTCATCGATTGCGTATTTGTTGATTAATGGATAAATTGTATCGACTGCAGCTAATATGATTGCTGCAAATACAGCAATTATTAAATTCTTTCTGAAAGGTTTCATATATGAAATAATTTTCTTCCATACAATAATGTCAAATTTGGTGTCTTTATATTCTTCTTCTTCGAAATAACTCATACTATTTAACCCCCTTATCAAGCTTCATATAGTCATATTCTACGTTTGATTGAATGTCCCAAAGCTGTGCGTAAATACCATTAGCTTTCACTAATGTGCTATGTGTACCCATTTCTACTATTTTACCTTTATCAAGTACAATTATTTTATCAGCTTCCATAGCTGTTGTAATGCGGTGTGTGATTAAGAAAACAGTTGTGTTTTTCCAATAATCATTTAAAGCGTGTCTAATTTGTACATCTGTTTCAGTATCTACAGCGCTTAATGAATCATCAAATATTAAGACAGGTTTATTGTCTAGTAACATTCTTGCGATTGCTACACGTTGTTTTTGTCCACCACTTAATGTAACTCCTCTTTCGCCAACTATTGTTTCGTAGCCACTTTCAAAAGACTCGATATCATCATGAAGTTTAGCTATTCTAGCTGCTTGGTAAACTTGTTCTGTTTCTGCTTTCTTATTCATAATTCCAATATTTTCGTAAAGTGTTCTACTATACAAGAATGGTTCTTGCATAATAAATCCGACATTACTTCTTAAATGTTTTTTGTTGATGTCTAATATATCTACACCATCAAATTTAATACTTCCTTTTTGGTAATCTAATAATCTAACCATTAAATTTATCAAAGTTGATTTTCCACTTCCTGTTTTTCCTACTATTGCGATAGTTTCGCCTTTTTCAACACTAAAAGTAATATCTTTTAGTAACGGTTTATTATCATCTTCAAATTGGAATCCAACGTTTGTGAATTCAATTTTACCTGTAATATCTGGCTTATTATCAGAATCATCTTTATGTTCGCTTTCTTTAAGGACGATTTCATCTAATCTATCTAAAGAAACCGCTGTCTTACCAAAGTCACCAACAATTCTTCCAAGTTGTCTCATTGGCCATACTACCATCCCTACATAAGAAAGGAATGCAATAAATTCACCTGGATCTAGTTGTCCTTTTACAGCGAAATATATTCCTAAACTTAATGTTAAAGAGTATTGAATAAAGATAATAAAATCTGTTGCTCCCCAGAATATTGACATTATTTTTAGTAATTTAAAATCTTCTTTTAAGTACTCTTTTGAGTGTCTGTCAAATTTGTTAATTTCAAATTCTTCTTTAGCAAATGCTTTTACTACTCTGATTCCGGTAATACTTTCCTGCAGTGTAGTTGTCATTTTCCCTTCTGCTTCTTCAACTCTTTTATAAATTTTCTTAACTATTAAGAAATAGACAGCTGAGGCAGTAAAAATTATTGGTGTAATCGAAATAGAAATTAACGTCATTTGCACGTTCATACTTAACATATGAATTATCGTAAATGACATTAAAAATACTAATCTAATTATTTCGATTAATTGTTCACCAACAAATACACGATAAGTTTCGATATCTGTTGTACATCTTTGGATTAAATCACCAGTCTCAGCATGAGAATGGTAACTATAAGATAAATCTTGTAGTTTTTTGTAAACTGTATTTCTCATGTTGTATGCTACTCTTTCAGTAAATACAGCATTTACTATTCGACGTATAACCATTATTATTACTCTAACTAAAGCAAATAGTACGTAAACAGTTGCAAGTAAGAATAATTGATCTTTAACTGAATCTGCTTGTACTAAATTTCTAATAAAAACTGGTAAATTTGATGCTTTATCTGAAAATATTGTGTCAACTAGATGTTGAATAAATAGTGGTGTTAGAGTTCTTAAATATTGTAATAAAAGTTCATATATTTTTGCTTTTCGTTTAAGATCCT
>CBDUWI010000186.1:0-3251 GCA_965370885.1 uncultured bacterium
AGAAACAAATGGAATTATTCCAAGTAAATATGAAATTGCATCAAATATAACCAAATCTTCTTTTGTTTCACACCACAGCGCATTTGAGTTTTATGGTTATTATAATCAAGTTTATAATCAAATAATAGTTTCAAGTCTTACACGTTTTCAAAACTTCCAACATCAAGAAATCTCATACGAGTACAAAAACACAAAAGATGATGAATTTACTGAAAGAATAAGAGGTGTAAAAATATCTTCAATTGCAAGAACAATTGTTGATTCAATTGAACAAATAAATTCATATGATGAATTTATTGAAACGATAAAATGCATACAAATGCTTCCTGCCATTAACGGACTTCATATAATGAAATATTTATTACACCGCAATAAGCAAATACTATTTAGTAAAGTTGGTCTTGTATTATCCAATTTTAAAGACGATCTATTAATTACAGATACTCTTCTTTGGAGAATGAAAAATCTAGGAACAAAAGGAAGAAGATATTTCACAAAAGAGACCTATCGATTAACTACATTCTACAATGAGTGGAATTTGTATTGTTATAACACAGATGAACTATTTGGAGATAATGAGAATGTTTAAATATACTTTAAAGGAACTCAATCAACTTGCAGAAAAACATAATTTTAATCGTGATACATTAGAAAAGGTATTACGATTAAATATGCTTTTAGTATTGTTCAACACACAAGAACAATTTAAGAACCACTTTATACTAAAAGGTGGAACTGCGATTAACTTATGTTTTTTTAATTTACCAAGATTGTCTGTAGATATTGATATGGATTACAATAAGGATTGTGACCGTCAAGAAATGATATCAAATCGCGAAAATTTCAATTACCTTATCAAAGCATTAGTACAGCTAGATGGATTTAATCATCTAAAGAAACATCCAATGGCTCTTTGGAAAACATCAAGGAAATGATCTCATTTTTTTATAATCAGTAATACAATAGAGTTTCAAAAAAGACAATATTTTTCTGAACGAGTAAGATGTTAGTTAACACTTGTCTATTATGTGTCTACTAAGTCTTTACTTCTTCAGTTTTCCATTGTCTTTTTTTTAACATTACCTTTAAACGGTTCTTTTTTCAAGTGTCCACTAAATGTGGTTCACTTTATTTCATAATAATTTTCTTTATAAAGTTTCGGAAACTGTTTTTCCTTGCATATGTAATTGAATATATTCAGGTCCACCCGCTTTAGAATCTGTCCCACTCATATTAAATCCACCAAATGGTTGATAACCAACAATTGCGCCAGTACATTTACGATTAAAGTATAGATTTCCAACATGGAAATCTTCTCTAGCCATTTCTAAATGAACTCTGTTATTTGATATAACTGCACCAGTTAATCCATAATCAGTATTATTAGCTACTTCTATTGCTTCTTCAAATGATTTAACTTTAGCAATAGTTAATACTGGTCCAAAGATTTCTTCTAGCATTATACGAGACTTGTGAGGAGCATCAATAAATACTGTTGGTTCGATGAACCAACCTTTAGAATTATCTCCTTTTCCTCCAACTGCTAATTTTGCTTCTGTTTTACCAATTGCGATATATTTAGATATCTTATCAAATGCTTTTTGATCTGTGACAGGTCCCATAAAATTATTGTTGTCAGATACATCACCCATAGTGAGTGCTTTTGTTTTCTTAATAACGTTTTGGACTACTTCATCATAAACATCTTGATGAATGATTGCGCGTGAACACGCGCTACATTTTTGGCCACTAAATCCAAATGAACTTTTAACAATAGATTCAGCTGCGAGTTCAAGATCAGCATCGCTATCAACAACGATCGCGTCTTTTCCACCCATTTCAGCAATAACTCGTTTTAACCAGATTTGTCCGTCTCTTACTTTTGATGCATTTTCATAAATTAAACATCCTACTGCTCTACTACCAGTAAAAGAGATAAATCTAGTTTTAGGATGTTTAACCATGTATTCACCAATTTCTGGTCCGTCACCAGGAATAAAGTTAACTACACCTTTAGGCATTCCTGCTGCTTCTAATACTTCCATAAACTTATAAGCTATTACTTGTGTCGTTATTGCTGGTTTTAATAATACTGTATTACCAGCTACTACTGCAGCACTTGTCATCCCAGCTAAAATAGCTAATGGGAAATTCCATGGTGTAATAACTGCAGCTACTCCTAGAGGAATATACTGAAATTCATTTCTTTCTAAATTTCTTCTTGAAAGGATTTTAGCATCAACATTATTTAGTTCTAACATTTGTCTTCCGTAATACTCTAAGAAATCAATAGCTTCAGCAGTGTCAGCATCGGCCTCTGGCCAAGGCTTACCTGCTTCTTTAGTCATTAATGCACTAAATTCGTATTTTCTTTTACGGATAATAGCTGCTGATTTAAATAAGACATCAGCTCTTATTTTAGCACTTACTTTTCGCCAAGTATTAAATGCAGTTAAAGCTGCGTTCATCGCATCTTCAGCATCGGCAAATGTCGCTTGATATATTTTACCAATAACTTCTTTGTGGTTACTCGGATTTACACTAGTGTATAACTCCTTAGTAACTTTTCTTTCACCATTAATTATTAACGGATAAGTATCTCCTAAATATCCTTCAACGATTCTTAACCCTGCTTGATACTTTTTAATAACATCTTGATTAGTAAAATCTAATAATGGTTCTGTTTTATAAGCATAAATTCCCATATAAAACTCCTTTCTTTCTATACTACGCTAGTTTCGTAGTCTTTAATCTTTTTATTTTTGAAACGATCTATGTGTAAATTTGTTAAGTCCAATGTTGGTTTTTCACCTAAAATAATTTCTGATATAAGCAGTCCTGTCATCGGTGCGAACATGAAACCATGTCCACTGAAACCACAAGCCATATAGAAACCAGGTAAATCTTTCGTGTCACTGATTATTGGTTGACGGTCAGGACTTAAGTTATAAAGTCCGCCCCACTGTCTTACAACTCTTAAATCACCTACAGGAGGTAGTATATTACAAACAGTCTTTGACATTTCATCTAAGAATTGCCAACTTGAATCAATATTATATCCTTTAGGCATTGAAGGATCACTTCGCCCCATGATGAAGCTTCCATGGGGAACTTGTTGGCAATAAATGTTTAAAGAAAAAGATATTACCATCGGTCCTTGGATTTTTTCGATTGGTTCAGTTACTAGTATTTCATGGTTTTCTGAATATACTGGAATACACATAGACCATATATCTTGTATTGAATTTATT
>CBDUWI010000187.1:0-3145 GCA_965370885.1 uncultured bacterium
AGCATTAAACATAAAATCACCTATTTTCTTTTTTGTTTTATTATTCGATTATTCTAATCTCATCGCCAATTTTAACAATTCCTTCTTTTAAGACGATAGTGAAAATACCTTCTTTTGGCATAACGCATTTACCAACAAGTTCAGATATAGCACAACCTGTATGGCATTTTTTACCAATTTGGGTTAATTCTTGAATTGTTTCACCAATTTCAAATTTAGTTCCCACCGGTAGTTTGTGAAGAATTAAACCTTCAGTAGTTATGTTTTCCGCAAATGAACCTAAAGGAAGGGTAATACCTTCTGCAATTTCCATTTTCTTAAATGATTCTATTCCTAGTAAACTAATTTGACGATGCCAATTCCCCGAATGACCATCGCCTACTATCCCATGATCTATTTTAAACATCGCTTTTGGTACTGGATTTTTAACAACGCCTCTTTTTTCACTTATGTTAATTGATAATACTTTACCTTTCATTTTTGGTCCCTCCTATATGTACCGCTCTTACCACCGGTTTTTTCTAGTAATTTAATCTCTTTTATTATAATATCTTTATCAATTGCTTTACACATATCATAAACTGTTAAAGCAGAAACACTAACTGCCGTTAAAGCTTCCATTTCAACGCCAGTTTTACCAGTTAAGGAAACTGTAGATTCAATATATAATTCACTCTTTATGATATTATGATCAAAACTAATATCAACTGAAGTAAGTAAAAGCGGATGACACATTGGAATAATATCTGCTGTTTTTTTCGCAGCCATTATTCCCGCAACTTGACTAACTGCGAGGACATCACCTTTTAACATACCGCCTTCGATTATTCTTTTTAAAGTAACTGGTTTCATTAATACTGTAGCTTGTGCTTTTGCGATGCGCACAGTTTCTATTTTATTTGTTACATCGACCATTTTAGCACGGCCTTCTTTATTTAAATGTGTTAAATCCATAATTTACCCTCCAATCTTATTCATCGGACGATTGGGTTTACTTAATTTTGATTCATCTAATGAATGACTTAATGGTTTAGCTTTTATTGCTTCTTTTAGCTTATCAGCTAAGGAATTAATTTCAATATTTTTTACTAATATCTCATTATTACTAAGCAAACAAGGTTTAAGATGACCGTCAGCTGTTAATCTTAGACGATTGCAGTCAGCGCAAAACTTATGAGAGATTGGATTAATAAAACCAATTAATCCCTTTTTACCTTGTACGCTGTAATATTCGGAAATTAAGTCTTTTTTCTTAAATATTAATTCTTGATGTTTAGCAAGTATTTCATCTTTAGTAATAAAATATTTTTGATAATCAAATTTCAAATGACCGATAGGCATCAATTCAATAAATCTGACAATCAAGTCGTATTTATCGGCCAGATCGATAAAATCAGTTATTTCATTATCATTAAATCCTCTTAATAATACAGCATTAATTTTAATTGGTAATAACTCGTTTATTATTAATTCTTTTATGAGTTTTTCATAATCGAGCGTTAAATTTGAATTAGTAATAAACTTAAACTTTTCAGAACTAAGCGTATCTAAACTAAAATTTACTCTTGTAACTCCTGAATCTTTTAACTTTTTAACATTTCCAATTAATAAAGTAGCATTTGTCGTTATTGTGATTTCATTAATACCAGGTACTTCACTAATTTTTCTAATTAGTTCGTATATCCCTTTTCTTACAAGTGGTTCACCACCAGTAATCCTGATTTTTGTAATACCGATTTTTACTGATTCTTTAACAACATTAATAATCTCTTCACTACGAAGTATTTCATCATGATCCTTTTTATCAGTTATGCCTTCAGGCATACAGTAGAGACAACGAAGATTACATCTATCAGTAACAGATATTCTTAAGTAATCTACTTCTCGCTCGAATGTATCTTTCACGTTCTCACCTCTTTACCTTTATTATTTCACCGACGTTTGACAATTTATAACCGCCAATTTTTTGTAGTTCAGTTTTTAATTCATCGCTTTTTAAAGCTTTAACAAATTGGTTATAAATTGGTGTATCAACAATTTCATTTAAAATAATAAAATCATAATGTTCTTCACCAATTTCAATATAATCTAAGTTATTCATATTAGCAACACTTACAACACCCATACCACAATCAAAACGTGGTTCTTTAACACTTGAAGCTACTAATGAATGTGTACTTAATTCAAAATCATAACCTTTAATATCATCTTTATTTACCTGATTTTCTTGTAGAAGAAAATCTAGTAATATTCTTGTGCCACTACCGCGTTGACGGTTAACAAATGTTATGTCTTTTCTTGTGAGGTCTTTTAAAGATTTTATGTTTTTAGGATTTCCTTTTTTTACATATAAAGCTTGAATTCTACTAACACCTCTAAGAAGCGAATATGAATCATCTAAATATTTATCAATGATAAATTCATTATATTTACCATCGCTATGTAAGATATGAACAGGTGCTAGATGACAGCCTTTTGTTTTAATAGCCATAATCCCACCAAAACTACCGATATGAGAACTAGATAAATGATAGTTCTCATTACTCATTATATCATCTATTTTATCTAATAAAATATCGTGTGATCCAATTGCGACTAATGATTTATTTATTTCTTTTAAGTCTCTTAATAAATAAATGTCTACTTTATCATCTGCTTCGTAACCTTCGCGATTCTTTTCAATAACCATAATCCCGTCAGCCTTAACTAAACTCATCGTCACTCCCGCTCCACGGTCTAGTGGAGTTGCGATTATTTCATTGTTGATAACTCCGAGCTTTACTCTAATATATTCATGATTCTTTAATGAAGAATAAATCTTTTTTGTCAGTTTTGCCTTAACATAATTTTTAGTTAAATTTTCTTGATTTAAGAACTTTAAAATAATTGGTTTAACAACATTATCATAAGCGATAAAAGTTGAAACTGGGTATCCTGGCAATCCAACTATTGCCGTTTTATTTATCATCCCAATGATTGTTGGTTTACCTGGTTTTATACTTATACCATGAACATAAACAGTTCCATTTTTTTCAACTATTGCTTTTGCATAATCTTTTCTACCAGCGCTACTTCCAGCGCCAATTATTACTAAATCAAATGATTTAGTTGCTTCTAAAATAATAGCTTCTAAAGTAATAAAATC